>JAHDBO010000060.1 GCA_020630355.1 Saprospiraceae bacterium | reverse complement strand
TTAGGAATGATAGTGTGCAACAATTCTCTAAAGATTCTTATGAGCAACAGTCGCTGGATGTTCTTTTAATTCCTAATATCAAAAAAAGAAAAAGCCCTTCCAAAAAAGTGGAACAAAAAGACTTGCCCACTTTACTCTTGATTGAAGACAACCCAGATGTCATGTCTTATCTCCAATCTTGTTTGGAAGATTATTATCAATTAGAAATGGCTTATAATGGGAAAATCGGGATAGAAAAAGCCTTGGAGCAGATACCCGATTTAATCATCAGTGATGTGATGATGCCTCAAAAGAATGGTTTTGAAGTTTGTGATGCCCTTAAAAATGATGAGCGTACAAGCCATATCCCCATTATTTTACTCACTGCCAAAGCGGATGTCGCTTCTAAAATCGCAGGTCTGCGCCGAGGAGCAGATGCTTATTTGGCAAAGCCATTTGACAAGGAAGAGCTGTTGGTCCGATTGGAAGCACTCCTAGAGCGACAGCAGAGATTAATTGCTCATTTTTCTAAACAGGATACTGCTGCTCCTAGCACGGAACTCCCTTTGGAAATCATTCAAGTGGAAGATGCTTTTATCCAAAAAGTGCGGCAAATTGTAGCCGACAACTATGGTGATGAAAACTTCAGCCTGCCCAATCTCTGTCAGAAAGTACGTATGAGCCGCTCGCAGTTATTCCGCAAAATGAAGGCGCTTATCAATGTCTCCCCTTCTCAATTTATCAGAGATTATCGCCTCACGACTGCAAAGAATCTCCTAGAGACTTCTGATTTAAATGTATCGGAAGTCGCTTGGCAATGTGGTTTCAAAGATGTTTCCCACTTTTCTAAGTCTTTTTTAGAAAAATTTGACGTGCTTCCTAGCACAACCAATAAATAACTGATTATCATTTTATTATAAATGGTCAAAAGGTAAGAATGCAACCTTTTGACCATTTTTTTTTATGCCCTTGCGACGATTTCACCAATCCTTGCACCCATTTGACTAAGGCTTTACTTGCTTCTGCCCCCATCTTTGTATCATCAGTTATTCAATAATTAATTTCTTTTTTCAATCTTTTAAAAAATCATTTATCATGAATCAAGTAATCAATATCAACACAACAGCAAACAGCAAGAACACTTTCCAAATCATTGCTCAAAGTATTTTTGATTTCATCACTTTTAGAGCACTTAGAGACCTTTTCAATATTGATTTCGACATTACCTTAAACGAAGAAGATGTCAAACACATTGAAGAACAACTTTGGAGATAATTCGCCTTCCCCATTTTTAACTCAAAATCATTTACCATGAACAAGACTATTAAAAACATTGCCCAAAACGTTTTTGACTTCATCATTTTCAAACATTGGAAGGAAGCATTCCAGCTTTACTAGCAAAGACTTCAATAAAACAATAAGAACGTATCCAACTCATCCTAAACATCAAATCTTTAAAATCACTTTGTCATGAATCAAGTAATCAATATCAACACAGCAGCAAAAAAATCAAACCCTTTCCAGAATGTCGCTCAAAGCATCCTAGACTTTGTTACGCTTAAAGCTTGGAGGGACGCTTTCGACTTCAAATTGGACATTTCGCTCGACGAAGAAGATGCTAAAATCATCGAAGCGCAACTTTGGAGGTAAACCCAGTCAGTTAGATAATAGTAATTGGTATTTAGATTAAGTACCATTCTTTTATACCAAAATCGAAAATAGAATAATGTCTATTTCATTCTTCTAAACCCTAAAAAATCATTCATCATGAATCAAGCAATCAATATCAATACCGCAGCAAAAAAATCAAACCCTTTCCAGAATGTCGCTCAAAGCATCCTAGACTTTGTTACGCTTAAAGCATTGAGAGATGTTCTAAACATGAAGCTAGACTTCCAGTTAGATGCAGAAGACTTACGAGAAATTGACGAGCAATTATGGCCTTAGTAAGTACTTAACCTTTCAAGTGTTTGGCTAAGAAACCAAGCATGACCTTATAAAATTCAAACTGATTTTCTTCATTGCCAAAGCCGTGCCCTTCATTGTACTTTACCATGTAGGGCACGTCCACGTTTCTTGCCCGAAGCGCTTCTACCATTTGGTCAGATTCCAAGATTTTGACACGAGGATCATTTGCTCCCTGAACGACCAACAAAGGGGCTTTGATATTTTCAGCATGCAAAGCAGGTGAATTTCGTTCCATTCTTAAACTATCTTTTTCATCTGTCGGGTCACCGATCATCTCGTACATCATCTGACGAAAAGGCTCCCAATAAGGTGGAATATTTTCTAGGATAGTAAAAATATTAGAGACGCCTACGTAATCAATTCCGCAAGCATACACATTTGGGGTAAATGCCAAGCCTGCCAACACCGCATATCCGCCATAGCTTCCACCATAGATGCCTACTTTATCAGCAGTCGCATAGCCCTGCTCCACTAACCAATTTGCGCCATCGGTAATATCGTCCTGCATTTCTTCGCCCCATTTGCGGAAGCCCGTAGACCAGAATTTCTTACCATAGCCAGTAGAGCCTCTAAAATTCATCTGTAAAACAGCATAACCCCTACTTGCCAATAATTGTACGTCAGGACGATAACCCCAATTATCCCTAGCGGATGGCCCACCATGAGGTAGCACAATCGCAGGAAAAGGAGCTGCTCCATCTTTGGGAAGCGTCAGATACCCTGGAATAGTCAATCCATCACGGCTTTCATAGTGGATGGGTTGCATATTCGCCATATCCTCCTCATCCAACCAAGGACTGACCTCTACAATTTTATGCAAAGTATCCTCGTTTTTATCATAAAAATAAAAGGCACCAAGAGAGCGGTCACTGTAAGTCCTAATGATAAATTTATCCTCGTTTTTATTGGCGCTGTTGATGATGATTTCATTATCTCCTAACTCTTTTTTCAAACGAGTATAAAGCGTTTCCATCGTTTTGTCCAGATATTTTTGATGGCGTTTATCCGTTGTAAAAGTGATGGTTGTCAGTTTTTTGCGCTTTCGCGAATAAGAGAGTCCTGCAACATCAACTTCGGGATGCTCAAAGAGCAGTTCCGTTTCTTTTCCAGACTCCAAGTCAAATTTGACGATGGCCGATTTATCTCTTCCTAGGTTAGACGTAGCATAGACGATATTTCCATTATCAAAATCATAGAAAAGTGGTGAAACTCCTTCTTTCCAATCTGTGGTAATAGATTCTTTCCAGTCTTCCTGTTCATTGTTGCGATACAACAAGGTCACCTTGACCCCATCAACAACTTTTGAAGCCAAGCGCAATTTACCATTGTGATCTGTTTGCCAACCAGAATAGGGTGTCATCGGATTGTTCTCGGCCAGTTGGGTCAGTTCTCCTGAATGAATATTGATACGATAAGGGTCAAAGAGCTGTGGATTGTTCTTGTTCATCCCAATGATTACATGGTCATCATCGTCGGGTAAGCGGTCGATAAATTCAATCCGTACTTCTTTAAATGGGGTGAGTTCTGTTGGATTGCTACCATTCCTATCGGCAGCATAGAGCTTAAAATTCTCATCGCCTCCATCATCTTTGACATACAATATCCGATTATCGCTCCCCCATGTATAACCAGCAATATCCCTATCGGTTTCGCTAGTAATCCGAGTGGTTTGTTCCGCTCCTACTTTTTGGATGAAGATATTTTGTCGGCGCTCATAAGGTCCCATGAAAGAGATATAATCTCCATTGGGGGATAATTTGAAGTTAGTCCGCGAAGGTTTTTTAAAGAAATCTTCAACCGTATACTTGTAATCCCCTTTTTCAGCAAGGGCGATTTGCATCAATTCTTCGGTCGTATTGGGAAGTGCTGTGTTTCCAGGTAGTTGATTATTCGTATCTGACATTATATACTTTCATTTTATCAAAAAAAGAAGGATTGCCCAACATTAGGCAATCCTTTATTAATAACAAAGTTTATTGTAATTTGATTATCGTAAAATCATCATTTTACCAAATCCATTTTTAAAATATTGATTGGTATTGGTATCATAAATTTCGTACTCTTCCCCTTCTTTTTTAGTGACAACTCGGTATAGATAGACACCGTTCGCCAATTTATCCCCGTATTCGTCGGTGCCATCCCACTTAAATTCTGATTTATTGTTTCCAATTCGGATAGGGCCCAATTCATCCATTGTCACCTCTCGAACCACCCTTCCTCCTACGGTCATAATCTGTATTTTCATAAAGTCTGGTAAGGCATCGCCTGTCAAAGTAAAGACAAACTGCGTCGAGGTAGAGAATGGGTTAGGATAGTTGAGCACATTGGAAACCATTGTTTCATTGATAACCTCAAAGAATACCCTGTAATCCGTATCTCCCGATTTGTTTCCAGACTTATCTCGTCCTCTTACGATAAGTTTGTAGGTGCCGTCTATCTCCAGGTTTGGCCTAAATTCCATTCGTGCACGGTTTCCATCCGTTCCTCCTGACTCGGCAGGAACAAAAGTCAGGACATCGTTGTCGACAGGAATTTCAATCTCTTCTTCATTCGTATCTGGATAGACAAGGAATACCCTCAAAAGGGAAGTATCATCCAAGGCTAGATATGGGTTTTCATCTGTTAGTGAAATATCAATCATTGGTTTGGCGGAGACAATATCGCCATCTAGTATACGTACCCCATCAAAGGTGACATCCAGTAATGGGTTACGCTTATCCCCGACGACATGGAAGCTTTTTAGTCCTACGTTGTTGAAATGCGTGAGCTCAGGCTGGTCATTATCTGGATTGACATCAATCAAAATTTGATTGTCACCAAATAAGCCTTCCGTGGGCAAATCCAAGGTGGCTGTTAGTGTTTGGTCTTTTAACAATGGTGCCATTCGTTTAGAAACGACCTGTTCATTATTGCTAGCGTCCGTTATTGTATAATTAACCAAGACACTATCCATATCTGCGATTCCTATATTTTCGACCGCTACTTCTAGGTGAAGTGGTTGTCCTTGTTGTAGCGTATCCGCTTGGAAAACAAACAACTTATTCG
Organism: Saprospiraceae bacterium; assembly: GCA_020630355.1. GTDB lineage: Bacteria > Bacteroidota > Bacteroidia > Chitinophagales > Saprospiraceae > JAHDBJ01. The sequence goes on along the minus strand of JAHDBO010000060.1, from coordinate 4,427 downwards.
GAGCAATAGCAGCTTCGGGAACAGGGTCGAATAAAACCCTCCAATAATCCAATTGTGCCGGTGTTCTATTCAGAGAATCTACTGCATTATATTTCAGTTTTAGATAAGGATAATTCGCTGCTGAAATATGCTGTAGAGTCGTGTCGAAAGCATGGACTCCTTGATGCAGTAGGACTTCATCCCCTAGGGTGTTTATACCGTAGATATCTATGCTGGCATCTTCCGTATTTGCATCATAGTCAGATAATTGCCACTCTAACGAACGCCAGTTTTTGGAAGGCCCGATGAGGGTGGAAGACATTGATCCTTTGCTGTCTAACCCTATAAAATCATGTGTAATTTCAACTAATTCATCGAGAGACTCTGCATGCACTTCTGCAACTGGAAAATCAGGATTTCCTTTTTGGTACATTAAAATATAAGGCGTCTGTTTTTCAACTAAATTACGAACCTTCTTAGCACCTGCCTCCTCTAGAACTTGGAATAGATTGCGCCCATAGGTGATTGAATCTGATGCCCATTCATCAGCGTGATAATCGTTATTAGAACTTTGCAGCGTCCAGATGATAACATAATCATTATCTGGCACATCGTTATTTAAAAAATCCATGAACTCCTTTCTCTCTTGGGGGTCATCGGCTTTCTTCATTGCAATATACTCAGGTCCACCAAAACAATGAAAAGAAGGTTGACCTGGACTGGTTTGCCTAATTTCGAGATTATCCGAGCGATACGAAAATGCCCATAAGCGCCTGTTACCGTTTACAGCCCCCGGACAGGGAAAATATGCAAACTGTGTAAAACCATCTCTATACAAGATAATTTGCTCAAAATTATAAAACCCTATCGCCCCATTTAAAGATCTAAATGGTATTGTTATACTTCCAAATTCCTCTTCCCTTGTCGTGGCATTTGTATAAATACCGTTTCTTTCATCCTTTAGTTTTTGGAAGTAATGTCCTTGATTCCAGCCGCTTGGGCTACCGTCGACATAGGTAAAGGAGCTACTATGCCAGTTGAATCCAGAGCCGCTAATAATCGTACTATCTACACTCACTCTCCAATAGTACACAGTGTTGTTCGTCATTGTAATCGGAGGCTCCCATTCCACAACGCCTCCTTCTTGTGTGATTTGAGTTTCTGCTAGAGGGTTCGTAAACAATTCCGAAGTATCTATTTCAAAATAGTATTTAATGGTTTCCGAGAAAGCATTGGCGGTAGAAGCTTTGAGTGTAACCGAATTATCAGACACAATGGAAAACTCACTGGGGCTTACTGGAAAAATATCATTAGCAACTACATAAAATGGCACCTTACTGATGTTATTCATTTCTGCCGTTGCAGGTTGTTCTTCTGCTTCATTATCCGCATCCACCGTTATCACTAGATTATTCCTCCCTAAAGCATCATCCGAATCCAATGGAAGTGTTAGGGCAAATTCACTATCAAAAGAAGGTGCAAGCACTCTTTTTTCCATCAAATCCACAATAGCCCCATTAGGTTTTTCTTGTTGGATTTTCACATTAAAGGAATCTACATTAGCGAAACCAATATTTGCTAAATTCAAATTAAGTACATACTCTTCCTCTTGTGCGTTGATGATATTGGGCTCGACGGTTGATTTTTGGACATTCGTCAGATAATCAGGTGCTGTATGTGGATACAGTCTAATTGCAGGATCTCCTTGTAGAATTAAGGCATTTCTCAATAAGGATGCGGTATACGAATTACTAAAACTGTAATCTTCTATTGTCGCTTTTATGGCTTCCCCTACTGTTTGTCCGTAGTTATCTTCCCCTATATTTTCGTAAAAATATTTAGCATACTGACTCAGAGAACTCAAAGCCGTAATCCAAGTCGCTCCAAAAAAGCCTATACAACCTTTATCTTCAATAAATACAAAATCCTCACTAAGGCTGTTCTCTGTTTCAAACATTCTATTCGTATTACACCCAATGGCATAAAACAAAGGATATTTGCCTTTATTAGAATAATTTTCAGGGTTTCCTAAATCAAAATCCAAAGTACTTGGAGCAGAGTGTCCAAAGAAAGTTAGCACCGAAGCTCCTTCATTGATTAGGTCTATTACGTCATCATCGGCTGCATTGGTTATAACATCCGTAGATTTCTTAAAAAAGGACCTTACATTTGCTCCAAACTTGTAGGATTCTATATCGCTAGCTAAGTCATTCAGTTCTCCTTGAATTAAATTTTGAATTTGAGCATCCCCTCCACCGAAATGAAGTATTTTTTTCATCCAAGCTTTCTCTTCAATTGTCTGCGGTGTTGTCAAGAGCGCTTCTTCATGTTCCTTTATCTTATCCAAATAAATCCTTACTTGTTCGGGATTTTTAGCGGCAACACGCCCCACCGCCATATTTGGTTTGATCGTTCCTTGATTAGTGACAAATAGATGGTCGGAGTTTGGATTACCAAAAGAAGGGACAAAATCGAACTGAGCCATATTTCCATTTGGTGTCAATCTCATTATACGATAATCAACGCCCTTACCGATAATATTGAGCATTTTAGCCCCCATATTTTCGTGTGCTAGTCTCAAGAAATTTCTTATAGATACTTCGTGCCGATTTATTCCATAACCAAATTGGTCATATAATTGAGTGACCTCAACTACTTTTACATTATAATTTCCACCCTGTGGAGTGGAGCGATAATCAGCGTAGTCTTGAATATAATTATTCCCATTACCATCATCCATAAATGATTGGTGTGTAAGAATGATATAATCCGTCAAATTATTGCTTCCAGTAACGTTATAATCTATCAATTCTCTTTTTTGCAAACCAACAGTTGACTTTTGAGAATCTTTAATAATCAATACCAGCTCCCTTTCTGAAGTAGAACTTGGCAAAAACGCTCTCACAGAAGCTCCAGACAAGTTGGTTTCCAATCTTAGATTATTCGTTAAATCATATAAAACAGGAGCTTGACTACCAGAGTTGAAATTGCTTATATCCAGATAGTTACCTGTATTTCTTGCTGGCACTTTAAACCTAAAATAGCCTGCATTATCAAAATCAAAGGAGTGTGTATAAGTCAAGTCGATATAACCTACATGAAATTTGTCATCTTCATTGCTAGTCCCTTTTATGGTGATATTGGTACTTGAAGATAAAGCAGACGCAGGTATATCGGTCTGCAATGACCTTACTGCCCAAGATTGGTAATTATCATTAAGAACATTATTGCCATTGATATCTATTTCAATATTGTGTGCCCCATTTTTAGAAACGATCCTAGAACTCAACGAAGCACTAACCCCTACATTGACAGCTTGCGGTGTATCAAAAGTAAAACTCTGATTATTGCCAAAAGTACTATTCACAAAGCCCTCTCCCATATCATACTCACATTTCCAATTGTCGCTACTACCATAATTAACGCCCCTAAAGAGCGTATTTGAAAAACTTTTGGATTCCGTCACTATGCAATAAGGTTCCGCAGAAGGCGGGTTGCTCAAATCGTTGGCAATTCCCTGAATCCTAAGATTGGCCGCATTGGCTTCCCAGGTCAAAAAATAAGAAGCATTGTCAGAAAAGAGGCTTTTTTTGGGATTTGGCACGTCCGAGGGGTCATCATAAAGATGAACATCCAGTTCAGAATCATTGGGTGTGGCAAAAAATTCGATGAAATCGTTGCCCCCAAACGTTCCGTTCGTAGAGACATAGACAGGAATTTCACGCCCCATCCTATACAATTGAAAATGACTTCCTTGAGGGATGCTTCCTGTGGAAAAAACACCTGCAGCACTTAATTCTGCATGAGTGATTCTGTAAATCCCTTCTTCACCTGTCTGAAATTTAAAATATGTTTTATCATAATCAATCCATTCATTCCCATATTTCGTAGTACCGTCAATCTGCATTTGAGCACTAACTACATACGGTATGAATAACAAGAACAAAAAAATGGTTTTTAAAATCGAATTCATTGTAGTTGATTTTCTTATAGAATTAAGAACAATTCGCTAACTATATTAGAGCTCAGTATAGTTTTGAAAGTCCCCATTAAAACTAACAGAAGACCTATACTATTGTCCAATGAATAAGGTTTAGAAAAAAGTTAATAAAACGTTAATTATTTTAAGCATTTTTCATTAGCTATCAGGCTAGGACTAGGGATTTTGAAAACATTTTATCCAAAACCGAACACAACTAAAACCCAAATTTACTAACTCGTATACATTGTCTCAAAAAATATGTGCTAATATTGTACCAATTGTTGGTACAAAGACCTATGATTTGGATCCATTATATTAAACCCCTTCATTTATTACGTATACATAACGAGAAAGTTAGCCTTTCCTAGAGCCTTACATCAAAAAATGAGTATAATTTGATACTGTAAGTCAATACTTTAATACATTTGTTTATCGTACGACATTTCGTTTTTATGGAAAAAATCAT
>JAHDBO010000059.1 GCA_020630355.1 Saprospiraceae bacterium | reverse complement strand
ATTCTGCCAAAGTGGGCTGTACCTCTCTGCTTTTTGCCCGATAGCCCCCATAAGATATGGCTTGGTAATCGGGGTTGCCGAGGATTTCAGCAGCCGTTTTTAGTTTTGGTGCTTCCTGTTGGACTGTTTGACAAGAGAACAGTCCAGCAAGAAATATCAAAACAAGGAATATATTTCTCGATAGCCTCATTTTAGAATAGTTTCTTGTACAAATACATCCAATTGCTTAATCTGTCCTGTCCTCAAGAAGATGGCTTCACTTGTCGCTTTGTCAATGCTTAGGCCTTCAATAAGATTCGTATTTCCATCCTTGTCCAATATTTCAATGCTGTTTTCACTAGCAATGTGGTAAACAACAGGCACTTGACAATAGGTGAATCCTAAGCAGTTGCTAGGGATGTTTAGACTAGTTCGCTGACCTGATTTGTCAATAAAAATCATTTTCTTTTCCTCGGATAAAAATTCTGATTTCCGAAGTAAGCAGGGATTGAAAACCAATCGTCCTGAGCGGATGAAAACTCCCAATTCGCCAAAACGGCTCAGTACATCTTCCTTCACCTGACCAGTCATGCCCGGTTGCTGCGCGCCTTTTCCTGCTGGTGTGTGAGAGTAGGCATCGGTCGGGAACGCACCGTAAAGTTGAGGTGGTTTGTGTACACCAATTCCTGCTTGTATTTCGTAAAAATGATCTAGCAATCGACCGACGATGAAGTCGTCTTCCTTGTTTTCAATAGCTTGCAAGCTACATTCTTCAACAGCAAGCAGCAGTTTGGAAACCATGTGCCAATAAATAGAACCAAGCCCTTCGTAACCGAAGAAAGTACCCGAGCGGCCTGTGAATGCTTTATGATTGAAAACCGTCTCAAAAAGTTCTAGAACTTGCGGTGAATTTGCCAGTAACTTACTGTAACGGGGAGGCAGTTGGGACAAGCCATCCTTGAGGTCATCCGCATTTTTGAAATTGCCGTTGAAGTGATAATTCCCTAGTACATCCCGTTCGATGATACTGCTGTCTTCATCTTCAATTAATCGACTGAGCAATCCATTTTTTAAGACGGCCTCCTCTGGAACATTGTTTTTTTCCAAGAATCTTGGTAATTCCTTATTCGGATAGAGGATGTAGGAATATTGATCCGCTCGGAACAGGGCACTGGCTTTTAAAGCATCCAAAGTTTCTATGGTCTCTTGTGCATTCAAGTACTTCGCACTTAGCACAGCGACTTGCCCTTCTAGCATCTCATCCAAATAATCAATCGAAACGGAATTGTCATTTTCGATAGTCATCAAATTGTAAGCATGATACAATTTATCGGCTCTGCGATTGGCATCGATAGAATGTTCTAGATAGCGCAGTGTCAGTTGGGTAAATTGAAGCAGGTCCTGAATAGCAACGGCTTCTTTTTGACCACTAAAGGCCTCTTTATAAATCGTATTTCTATAATCACTAGCAGCCGAACCCAACTCGGATAAGACCGTCATCCTGTCTTTATCATTGATACTTCCTTTTAGTAAGCCTTGATGGGCTTCGAAGGTATGTTGTACTTTTTTATAAAAATCAACTAACTCCGATGATACCGAGACCGTTTCAAGGCTTACTTTTCCTAGGAGTTGCTCTAAGAAACTCATGAATCGTCTCAAATAATACAAGGTCACCATCGAGACGCCATTCCCGACAAGGGCATTATTCGCATCGTTCCATTCTGGGCGCTGCGTGTTCATCCATATTCCTCCTTCAGGGATAAAATTGGACAGTTTTGCTAGTACGGTTGCTAGGATTTTTTCTAGGAAATTGACTTTATAAATCGACTCGGTTGCACTTGATAAAAGCGCAGCATCCGCCCCTTGTTTTTCCCGTTCCGCTCGGATGGTTTTATCCAAGTGTTCGTCAAATAAGATAGTGTCTTTTGGATTTTTTAGAATGTCTTCAAAAGACTTAATTTTATAGGGTACATTAGCATAAACGAATAGTTCCTCCTGAAAAGCAGCTTCCAATTTGCCTGGGCGATAATTTTCAGAAAATTCTAAAAATTTCAATAAATAAATAATCTGGTGGTCGCCCCAGTAACCGATATACGACCAAGGGTCGTCTGGTTCGATACTTTCCCAATCAAAGCCACCTTTGGTCACTCGATAGGGGTTGTATCCATCAAAAGTAGAAGCATTCAAGAACTTGCAAATCATGCTTTCGATGAAGTCAGGGTAGGAGAGTGCTAGTGCCTCCCAATTCTGAAAAATATCCCGCCAATTGCCTTGATAATCGAGTACTTTGGAGTTATCCGCTTCATTTCTAGTATTGATAGAGAAAACATTCCAAGGTCGGCTAGGGTCTCCGTGTCGGCGACTGAATTTGAGCGGTAGATATTCTAAGCACAATCGTTTGAAATCGGCGTTTTCGCTTTGCTGTGCGATTGCCTTCAGTTCTGATAAGGAGAAAAAGTCTGGTAATTTATCCAGTGCTGCCAGTCCTTGCAAATGCTTATTTGCTTTGACGATATAAGGAATAAAGTCAGACTTTTCGATTTGATAATGCTCATCAAAAATGCCACCACGCATGATGTTGAACATGGTGTTAGAGAAATGTCTAGCATTCATCAAATCATCGGAAGTACATTGCAACCCATCCGCTGCACCGACTAGTGCTTCCAGTTTTCGGCTGCCCAAATCAATGTCTTCTGCTAGGACTTGAGAGAGCTTGTCTGTTTTTTGAATCGTTTGTGAAAGCGCAATGACATCCGATTGGCTTTGGTTTACATTGGCGATGATTTGCCAGCGTTTAGTATCATTTGCTCCTAGCTTCAAGGAAGTTTGCAGGAGGTAAGCCCCTTTTTCTGCTTTGACATCCTGCTCGGAGCGAATGGCTTTTCCTTTTCTGAAATCATCGACTTGAAGCGAAGATACCAAGTGATTTTCTACGTCCAAACCAGTTGACCAAGCGACGTTGGCTTTCAAGGCTTCGCTCGGCTCGGCTCTGTCGACAATGATGGCGCTTAATGCATATATTCCTAGACCAGCATCAGTCAGCAGTTCGTTGCGTTTATAGGCATCCACGAGATTACTATAAAAATTCTGGGTATAACTTCCCACACCATAAGGGATAATATTTTGGAGTCCGTCCAATAGTTCTATTTGTAGTGCTGCTTCATTTAGGTTGTGCAAATAAGCGGTGCGGACAAAACCATATTTATCACTAGAAGCCCATTGATATTGAAATTTTAAGCCTAGGCTGTGATTGATTTCTTCAAAGACAATCTTGTTGCCGTAGTAGTTTTTATATAAATTTCTGCTAAAGTCATACTTCGCTTCATCCCGTTTGGAGAAGGGCTCCCAGATTAGCGTTTCAGCACCTTTTTTTATTCTAAAAATGGTTTTACAACCAGTGGTTTCTATGGATTCAATGATTTTGTCATCGGTGTAATAGGGAAAAAGTGCAAATTCCGCATTTTTCCGACCAGCAGTCAGTCCTCCATTACTACCAATAAACATCCAATGGTCGGAATCGCTGACGATGGTCATGAAAAATGGCCTTAAACGATGACTATCACTTATCTTGAAATAGGATTCGCCAAGTAGCTGTACTTGTTGGACAACTTCTGTTTGCTCTTTATTTGTTGCTATTGTTGCATTCATTGAATGAACTCTATTTTGATTGTTTTAATTTTTGGTTGCGGCTTTTTGTAAAGCGGCGTCAATATTAATTTTGTTGAAATGTGTATCCATTTTTTCTAAGCTCATACCTCGAGCGTAGGGATTGAGTTGGTGGATTTCTTCTAGCACGAAATAAGCGGCTCTAGGCAAAGATTGATAGAGTCCATTGGGCTGGGTCGGGCCTTTGGCGCATACACCAAACCATTCCTCATTCATATTATTCTGCCCTTTTTTGAAATCTTCTTTGTACCCACCGTTGCCCCAGGAGGCATTGGTATCGTGCTGCTTTAGATTGTAAGTTTGACCAAATTTCCACCAGCCATCACTGAATTGAAAGGTGAATCCTCCAATAGAGTTACCTGCTTTTCCAAGGCCTGCCGCATTTTCATACACTTCTTTCCAGTTGCTTTTAATGTACTTGGCTTGTGCTAATTGATCTTCTTTATTCTGAAGGGCATCGAAGGCATCGGCACCAAACTCTGTGAATAAGACAGGTTTTCCGAATTCTTTTTTCACACGTTCAAAAAGATTATCGAAAGAAACGCCCCGATAGACATTCGTACCGAAAATATCAGCGTCCTTACATTCTTCTTTTATAATATCTAGAAATTGCAAATCACCATTGCAAATTGCAATGGGACGACTTGTGTCAACTGCCTTCATCGCTAGGACAGCCTCGTTAAAAAGTTGGTACATTGCCCTTGCTCTTTGCGTCGATTTGCGGTCTTCGACTGGAATATTTTCTGTTTCGGCACCATCCCAAAAAAGGCCATAATTGTTTTCGTTTCCTAGGAGGTAGAGTAGTAGGCCTGGTGTATTTTTGTATTCTTTTGCTAGGGTGCTGACTTCATCTATCAGAATTTTTTTGACCCTTGGGTCGGCATATTCTGTATTGGCAACCCACTGCCCCTCAAGTGTCAAGCCATAGCGACCAAAAGTATGATTGAGCATCGTATAGATGCCATGGACTTCGTAGATGTATTGAATCCATTTTTTTGGAATGCCCGTATAAACGCGAATAGCATTGACTCCAATATTTTTTAAAAGAGCCATTTCGCTGTCTAGCGCTGCTTTTATTTTTTCTTCGGGTTGCGCCCACAAACTGTACGTGTAATTGGTGCCAATCGGGTAATAATCCCAATTCATCCCATTGATCATAAAGGCCCTTCCATCGACCAATAATCGAATGCCATCCTTGTTTTCAAGAATAGATATTTTTTCTGACTGCGCTGTGGAACATCCCAAGAAAGAGGCAAGGAACAATAGTTGGAAAAACATTTTAAGCATCAGAAATAAGCTTTTTTCTAGACTGTTGATGTGATTTTTGTTATTTCTAAATTCATACTGCGTACATGATCTAAGTGATATAGTACCTAACAATTATCACAATTTAAAATTACGCAAAGATGGCTTGAAACAGGATTTTGAAGATACTTCAGAACTACATCAAAATAAGACCAGAACTACATCATTAGTACATCAATAGGTTTTTTAAAGCTTGTTTTTTAATATTGCGATATACTTATTTATAGCTTTTAATTGACTGATAACGATACTATTGGGTGTTTTTTTAGGCACTTTGAAAGCCGTTTTTAGAATTGTAAACTTACTTTTTTACGAGCTAGCCTTTGAGAAACTGCCTAGGTGATTTCCTCATGCAGGATAGGTTTGTCCTAAGGGAGATGAACAAGGTGTGAAAAAAAGGAAGACTATTGAATGATCGAGGATTGTCGCATTTAAATAGTCTGATTTTATGATGATTCGAACTAGAGGAAAGAAGAGCGTTCCCCCGTCAAAGCTCTACCCACATCATCCCAATAAAGCTTTTTATGAGAAGAACGCTCATTCAATAATCCTCCACAGAATCAATTTGTGACCCTTAGCGGCAAACTTTTTTCGTTACTTTTTTCCCATTGATGACAATGCTGATAAAATAGATGCCTCTGTTGTAGTTGCTCAGGTCGATTGGGATTTGAATTTCACGACCATTAGACGCTTGAGTAGCGATAATTTGGCCTAGCACATTAGTCGTCTGAATCTTAATATTTTCGGATTGTTCGAGCTTGAGGTCAAGTTGTAAATTACCATCACCAAAATTAAGGACCGAAAGCCGCTCTGTCCATTGTGGCATATCACTGGTAGGAGTAGAATTATTGATAAGGAAATCCCCAACTATGGCAAAATGGTCAGAAGCCGAATTGCTATCACCGGATTGGAGTTGGCTGTCTTCGAGTTGGTCTTGAGATAGCTCCGCTGTATTTAATGAAAAGGCATTGTCCAGCTCCATGACCGAGCCAGAATAAATCATATAATCTAAGCGACCAGGACCAAAATCACTAAATAGGTTTTGCCAAGTTACAGCAGCGGGCATACCTGTTGTCAAAGGGAGAGCGTCTTCGAAATCTGAACCATCCCAATCAGGGCTGAAATCTGCACCATATTGAGTATAAAAAATATCGCCAGTGAGCAATGTTTCGACTTGACGATTATTGCCTACTAAGTTCAGGTCACCAGCAATTACGATAGGGCTCCCGTTGGGAAGGTCAATCGAAGTATTACCAGCTTTCGCATCTCGGATAAAAGCCATAATTCTATCTACTTCCTGTTGCCTGCCATTGTCATTGTCGCAACAAGGAAGGTGTGCTACACAGAATAGTATTTTTTGACCATTTTTATTGATTAGAAAAAAGGCATTGCCATCAACTCTAACAGCTGCTTCTATTGGGTAGCGGCTTACAACGTGGACATCTGAGTTGACATCATCATAGTAAAAGTTGCTACTGCTTACACCCATCATCTGACTGATGGTATTTCTAACTTTTTCGGAATTATGATCGTACACCTCTTGAATACCTATAATATCTGGCTGTGTCGCTTTGAAAATTCTAGAATAGGTACTGAATTTAGAGGATTCAAACAGGTTATCCCTTTTTACATTAAATGACATGAAGCGGACATGTGCTCCACTAGGTTTTGAAAAGCTAAATTCAGATATAGAAGGAGAATTGTTATTGTTAAATGTATGTCTTAATCCACCTGAGGAATTGGGTACGATATCTCCACTTGCAATATCGTCATGCAGTCTTAATCGGATAGAATTAGAGGGGAAAATATCATTTCCATTGATTCTAACATCTCTTCTAATGAGTACTTCAAAAGAAGAAGAAGTAACCGTAGGTGCACTGATTATTTTCAACTGTGGATGCTCAAAAAAGCTCGAATTATTGTTGAAATAATAAACGCCATACCTATCTCCAAATCTAAATTCAATATCTGCTCCAATACCAGATTTGAGCAAGCCTGTTGAAGCATTTTCATCTGTATCTATATACAGTGTGATTTTATTACCATCTTGAAGGTTGATTTCTTTATTGACGTCGAAAGATAAATACAAGTATTCGGAATCACTGGAGATGCGTACATCCTTGAAGTCTATTCCCGATGCACCTGCGTCATTGTCGCTATCATCATCCGATAATTCTATGGATTCCCAGTCTTCGAATCGACCATCTATGACAATTTGAGCTTGAATTTGGAAGAAAAATAAGGTGAAAAGTAGTAAAAGCGTGCGTGTCATTGATTAAAACTTTATGTAAAAGTCTGTTATTTCATAGGAGAAATGAAGTAAATTCATACAATTAACTGGTTTGTGACCTTTTCTAGACAGAATAGACAACACCCTGAACCGTACTTTGTTTTTTTAAAAAACCTTTCATATCCAATAAGTCCAAATAACCCAATGTGGCAGGAATACATGGGGGGCTAAACCCCTGACCATATAGGTGAACGACCACTTCAAAGAAACTGGCTTTTTGTTTGGATAAGTAATCGTGGCACATTTTTTCACGCATCTGTATCCTTGATAATTGATGGTCAATGATGGACTCTACATCTTCTATGATTTCGTAATGCCCTGGGAAAGCTTTTTGGATGGGAAGTGCCCGAAAACGCTTTAAAGAATCTATTAACTGCCCCATACTTTGGTTGCGTTGATAGGGAGGGGCTATGGTCGGTTCTATAACGGGAGAGGGTAGTAGTTTTAGAATCATATCGGCAGAGAGCAGCCACTCTTTTTCTTTTTGATAGAAACAGATTTGATTGTTGCAATGCCCTGGAGCGTACATGACTTCCCAGCTAGCTCCACCCATTTCTACCTGAAAATCTTGCATGGGAACAGGAACTGCCTTTTCTTTTGGTATCGGAATCCAATAATCTTGAAATTGCTCGAAAATCATCCGATAACCCAGGTTCAAAGGCGCTTGAGGATTGGGGTCTAATTCTAATAAAATATTTTCAATCACCTCGAATCGCTTCAAGTTTGCGGCTTTAGTATTCACACAAATATCATAGGCGTATTCTGGAATATATACCGTTGCTCCACTCGCTGCTACCACTCTAGCTGCCATCCCCACATGGTCTACATGGGCATGGGTAATGTATATTTTTTGAATATCTGCAACAGAGACGCCATAAGCAGCTAATTGCTCGTTCAATGCTTTCCAACTATGCTCGGAATGTTCTCCACTATCCACCAAGACGACCTCTGGTTCGGTAAAAAGCCATGCGTTGACACTACCCATCCCAAAATCATTGGGCAGTTCGATTCTATAGGGTGCTTGCATTATTATTTATTGCTGTAAAGTAGTTTTTTGCTGATTATTGGTTCTCCCTTTCGGGAAATATGGACATGATACAATCCAAAAGATTGGTCTGCAATCGTAAAACGTTGTGTAGTGCCCTGAACCTTAAAATTATAGTTTACCTGCCCTGGCTGATTAGAAATAGCAAGCTCCAAATCTTTCCAGTCGTTCTTGTTTTTTGTGTCAATATCGCCCGAAAAGCTATTCGTCCAAACCTGAATTGGAGCGATTTTTTGTTGCTTGATATTTTATATTTCTACCCCATTTTCCTTAGTGATTTTACTGTAGAAAAGTCCTGCCTCCGTCATTGTTCTATCCATCGTTTCCAAATCTACAGTCACCAAACCAAAGCGATAGGTTGGGCCTAAATTCCATTCAAAATTATCCCAAGTACTCCAGTGGGTATAGGCTTTGATAGGGATGCCCTCTCGGATGAGTTCGTGGATGATTTTGAGATAGTCTTTTATAGAATTGATTCTGACTTGTGCATCATCTGTACAAACGCCATTCTCTGTAATGATGATGGGTTTTTGATATTTTTTGTAAAAACGTTTGATAATCGTTCTAAAACTTTCTGGACGATAGCCCCACATCTTGTCATGAGGAATACCCATCTCTGCCAATTGACCGGGATTGTCGATTTCTGTGATTGCCATAGGATTGAAAGGCACATAAGCATAGTAACTCAGTCCCCAGTAATCTAAGTTTTTGAACTTTTCCGCACAGTAATCCATAAACCACCAATCCGTAAAGCCAGCAGCGAGTTTGCCTAATAAGTTCAAACCATGAAAGTGTACGGTATTGAAAGAGATGCCTATTTCGTGTTTTGGATAACGCCGCTTAATCAAATCATAGGCGATATCGTGCGCTTTGCCCATATTTTTTATAGCTCGGCTGGCTTTGAAAATATTCTTTTTGAAAGGGGGGAAATTGCCCAATACCCAGCCATTGAGCGCATATACATTGGGCTCATTGAAGGTATTCCAAGAATAGACGTACTCACCAAAATGCTCGATGCACTGCTTGACATAATTGGTGAACGCAGGGATATTGTCGCTATTGAGCCAAGCGCCATTGTTTTCATACCAAAGCGGATTCATAAAATGATGAATCACAAACATGATTTTCATGCCCCGTTTATTGAGCAGTTCAAAGAAAACTTGGTACTCTTCCACCACTTCCTCCTCAAAAGGAGCGAAAGCCGCTTTTTG
>JAHDBO010000058.1 GCA_020630355.1 Saprospiraceae bacterium | reverse complement strand
GTAGTCGGGTAGTCGGGTATTATATCTGACAACCTTGGTGTTTTTTTCTTTTTCATATCAACAAATTTAATTATTTTTATTTTTATTCGTTGACACACTTAATTGGATAGTCTCAGCTGTAAAGTTTGTTTTTCAATCTAATATCTAAATCTAATTAATGTATAAAAAAAGATAAAATGCCAATCACCAGCATTAATCCAGCAACAAATAAAGAACTACAAACATATAATACTCGAACAGATAAAGAGGTCAAAGAGATTATAGACAAAGCGCATGACTGTTTTCTTTCATATAAAAAAACAGCTTATGCGGAAAGGGCGAAAATCTTGAATAAGGCGGCAGAAATACTAGAAAACAACAAGGAGTCTTATGCCGAAACGATGACCAGAGAAATGGGGAAAACATACCGTTCTGCTATTGCTGAGGTAGAAAAATGCGCTTGGGTCTGCCGGTATTATGCGGAAAATGGATCGGACTTCTTAGCAGATGAACTGGTAGAAACGGAAGCGCACAAAAGCATGATTAGCTACCGACCCCTAGGGGTTTTACTAGCGGTGATGCCTTGGAATTATCCGCTTTGGCAGGTCTTTCGCTTTGCAGCGCCTGCCTTGATGGCTGGCAATACGGCTCTTTTGAAGCATGCCTCCAACGTACCTCAATCTGCTCTTAATATTGAGGCTGTATTCAAGGAAGCAGGTATGCCTGCTTATGCTTTTTCCTCCTTGTTGATTTCAAGCGAGCAAGTTGAAGCCATTATCAGAAATGATAAGGTAAAGGCAGTGACCCTTACAGGAAGCGGCCCTGCAGGTGCTGCCGTCGCTTCTGTTGCCGCCCAAGAAATCAAGAAAGCCGTACTGGAACTGGGGGGCAGTGACCCTTATTTGATTTTGGAAGATGCGGATCTGGATTTGGCGGCGGAGCAATGTACGCAATCTAGGCTGCTCAATGCTGGGCAGAGCTGTATAGGGGCAAAGCGGTTTATTGTGGTAGAAACGGTCTATGAGGCATTCTTAGAAAAATTTAAGCAAAAAATGTCGGCTGCGATTATGGGCGATCCCTTTCAGGCGGTGGATTTAGGACCGATGGCAGGCAAATCTTTTCAGGAGGAGGTACACCAGCAAGTAATGGAAAGTGCTGCTGCTGGTGCAGATATTGTGCTAGGTGGAATCCTTCCAGAAAGTGAGGGGGCTTATTATCCTCCGACGATTTTGACGAATGTCAAAAAAGGACAACCCGCCTATGATGATGAAATATTCGGACCAGTGGCATCTGTCATAAAAGCGAAAGATGAGGCTGAGGCCATCCAAATTGCGAACGATACGAGCTTTGGTCTGGGGGCTTGTGTGTTCACAGAAGATTTGGAAAAAGGAGAACGCATCGCCAAGGAAGAGCTTGAAGCAGGCTGCTGCTTCGTGAACCAATTTGTGAAATCTGACCCTAGGTTGCCATTTGGAGGCATTAATAAAAGTGGTTTTGGACGAGAATTGAGTCATTTTGGTATTCGCGAATTTACGAATACCAAAACGGTTTATATCAAATAAGAGCTAGTCTAAAATTTATTTGATTCTCAGTTTACAGAAATTTATACAAGCTCTAAATCACTCCCAACCAACGACATCCCAGTCGGCCTCCGTATCGACATCGGATAAGGTAGGCAAAAGGGCGTAAGTGGCGTTCAAAGTGTTGATGCGTTCTATAGTACTAGGTAGTACCGCATCGGTGCTCCATTCAATATTTTCAAATACTTCGGGCTGGAATTTGGACATCCCGATAAGATAGTAACCTCCATCTTTGGCAGGGCCAACAACGAAGTCTTTCTCGTCTAAGGCAGCTAGTGCATCTTCTAGGATTTCAGTGCTTAATTCTGCGCAATCGCTTCCAATAATGATGGCTTTTTCCCCGATGCTGAAGGCATCGTCGAAAGCGTTTGCCATTCGTTTGCCCAAGGAATCGCCCCATTGTACGTATTTGTCAAACAAGGTATCTTCCCAATCATCTTCTTCATCAATGAACTCACTGTAATAAAGCAATCGCTTCGCTTCTAATTGAGCAGCTTGATTTCTAGTGTGTTGTAATAATAAATCATAAATACGTAGTGCCTCATCGTTACCGACCGTAGCGGCAAGGCGTGTTTTCGTCTTACCTGCAATGGGATTCTTGATGAAAATAAGGAGGACGGGGGGCTTGATTACTTCGGATTTAGGCATATTTTAGTTTGGAATCGAGGAATCGAGGAATCGAGGAATCGAGGAATCGAAAAGACACTTCATTTTCTTCGATTCGTCAATTCCTCAGTACTTCCAAAATACTTACTCTTCTTTTTTATACAAATCGTCTTTTTTGGAAATATTGATCTTATTACCAGCTTTCAAGGTTTTGGATACCGCAGAGTAAGGTCCAGTGACAACTTCTTCTTCGGCATCCAATCCAGAAAGGATTTGAATATAGGTATCATCTTGTATCCCTGTTTTTACTTCGGCCATTCTGACGGTATCCCCAGAAGCAATAAAGATAACTTCCTGAATTTCATCTTCTTCTTTCTTTGCTTTTTTATCTTGGTCTTCACCTTTCTTTTTGTCCTCTCTTATTGTTACCGCTTGGATAGGCACACTCAGTACATCCTCTTCGATGCGTGTACTGATTTCAACAGAGCCAGACATCCCTGGACGGAATGGAAAACGACTGCCCTCTTTCATTAAGTCCTGATAGGATTCCCTATCAAAACGAACCTTCACCACAAAGTTGGTCACTTGGTCTGTACTGGCGGTCACAGAGCCGACATTAGCAGCAGAGTTGGCAATTTCGGTCACTTTTCCAGTAAATTTCTTATCCAAATAAGCATCTACTTCTATTTCCACAGGGTCGTTCAATGAAACTCTCAGGACATCATTTTCAGAAACGTCAACTTGAATCTCCATCTTGCTCATGTTGGCGATACGCATGATTTCCGTACCAGTCATTTGAGCCGTCCCTACCACGCGCTCCCCTTTTTCAACGCTCAACCTTGAGACAATGCCGCTCATGGGGGCATAAATCGCCGTACGCTTCAAGCTAGTACGAGCCTCTTTCAAGGAGGCTTCTGCCCCTTTAACGCTAAACTCCGCTGCTTTCGCCTGCTGCCTAGCAGATTCTAGGCTTGCCTCAAAAGAGCGAAGATTAGCCTGAGAAGATGCCAAATTAGCCTCTAAAGAACGCAGCGAAGCCTGAGATGCTTCAAAATCCGCATCAGAGATAACCTCCTCTTTGTGGAGCTGTGTGTTTCTTTTATGAATGGCTCTTTGATTGGCAATCTGAGCTTCCAATTGTTGGACAGATGCCTTGCCCTGTTCGATTTGGGCTCGTGCCCTAGAGACTCCTGCATTAGAGTTAGCCAATTGAGCCTTTGAATTATTGACATTAGCTTCAACTCGTTCCACCGTTGATTTGAAAACATCGGGGTCGATTTTCAAAAGCAACTGTCCCACTGTGACAGAATCCCCTTCTTCGACGTATAAATCAACAATCTCCCCTGATACATCAGAACTGATATTGACTTCTACTTCTGGGTAGATTTTTCCACTAGCCGCTACAGTTTCTTTAATGGTTCTCTTCTCCGCTTTTTCTACGCTGACTTTAGTTCCTTTTGGTTTGCTTTGCTGACGCATGACGGACATTGCTATCAAACCGACTGCGGCAATACCTAGGACGATATATAACCAAGTAAAACTCTTTTTTCGCTTTGCCATTTTTTATTGTTGAGAGTTGAATGAATAGATGAAGGTGATAAGTAGATGTTTCGACAGATTTATAATGAGAGTTTTTTACCCATATAAAAATCAACGACTTTTAATTTGAAAATGTAGTCAAACTTTGAACGGATCAATTCTGAATTGGCGGCATCAAAGTTATTTCTAGCAGTGGTCAATTCTAAACTATTGATAGCACCTACCTTATAGCGTTTTTCTGCATTTTCAAAAGCAATTTTGGAGGCTTCAATAGATTTTTGAGCAGATTCGTATGTCTTCTTGGCCGCTTTCGCATTGGCTAGAGCAGATTGAACGTTTGTTTTCAGCTGTTGCTTCAATTGTTCATTTTGTAATTTGAGGTTCTCTACATTTAGTTTAGAACGTTCGATATTGCTCCGTACCGTTTTTCGATTATAAATAGGAACTTGTAGCGTTGCAGAAATACCCCCACCAAGGTTTTGATTGAGTTGGTCAAAATAGGCTTGGTCTTCAAAAATGGGACTGGAAGTTGGAAATCCTATATCCACTGTATTGCCCATAATTTGGATTGGAATTTCATTGAAACCCGTCTCCACACCTACAACCTCACGTCCAAAAGAAGAATAGTTAGAAGATACATTGGCAGAAAGGCTGAGAGAAGGTCGTTGCCCAGCTTTAGCAATGTCAATACTTATGTCAGCACTTTTGACCCTGAAATCTCCTGCTTTAATGGAAGCTTCGCTTTGAATGGCCCGCTCGTACACTTCTCTTAGGCTCAAGTTATCAATGTTTTCTACAGGTACATCGATATTGATACGCTCTATGCTCAAGTCGTAATCAGGCTCCAGAAAAAGAGATTGCTTCAAGGCTAAATATGCAATTTCCAAGTTGTTTTGAGAAGAGGTCAAATTTTGTTCGTCCCGTGCAATCTGTGCTTCGAGGTCGTATCGATTGGCAGCAGGGACAGCACCAGCACGAATCAGTTTTTCCGTTTGTGCTAATTGCTCATTGGATAATTTCAATCGGTTTTCGGCGATGACTAGGTTCTCTTCTGCAAATAAGATATTTAGATATTGAGTGGCAACATTCAAAGAAATATCTCTTATGGTCTGTTCCGCATCATACTTCGACGCTTCCAAATCCATTTCACTTTGCTTGATAGAATTTTTGATTCTTCCGCCTTGATAAATTGGGGCACCAGTAGAGAATTGCCAACCATTAAAGTTACTGGTTTGTGTTTCAAAGGTATTAGTTGTAGGGTCGATGCTACGTCCTAAATTGACACCAAAACTACCTCCGAAATTGGCATTGGGATGCCAGGCAGCTTTGTTTTGGACATGTTGGATTTCTGCATTGGCAATAGCAATTGCTGTCTGTTTAACAGAGATGTTATTGTCTTGTGCATGTTGGACACACTTCTCCAATGACCAGATATTTTGAGCCATTAGATTGGAGAATGCGAAAAACAAAAGAAGGAAACTAAGACCGATTTTATGTTTCATACAAGCTATTTCTACTAAATAATACTTCATTAGGTGTAAAACCTTCAAATAATAAGTACAAAAAAACGATTGCAGCCACGCTTACTACAATTATTTATATCAAAGTTTCTTATTTTCGGATAAAGGATTTCTGATAGGAGATAAAATAGGATAGATGTCTGTTTAAACAAAGCCTAAAAATCCTTGTTGAGTTTTTGAACCGAAAGAATTAGATGCGATATGGAAAAGATCAAAGACTATATGGAGCAGTCGGCCTTTGGCGTCTGCTCTTATTTGGGAGAGAAAATGAGTATCTCTTCTGCTAGGGTACGCTTGTATTTTATATACCTATCTTTTGTGGCGATGGGTTCACCTATTATATTGTACCTATTTGCCGCTTTCTGGTTGAATATCCGTCGTTATGTACGGGAAAAACGCAATGCCATTCGTGAGGTTGTTTCTTGATTGTTAGCCCTGCTCGAATGCAAACTGTACGATATTAGCCCCCATTTCCAATGATTTTCTTCTCAAATCGGCTGGGTCTTTATGGACTTCAGGGTCTTCCCAACCGTCCCCCAAGTCTGTCTCAAAGGTGTAGTAACACACTAGACGCCCTTCCCAAATTAGACCAAAACCTTGCGAAGGTTTGTCATCGTGTTTGTGGATTTTGGGCAGACCATTCGGGAAGGTAAATTTTTGTTTATAAATAGGATGATTAAAAGGCAATTCTATCAATTCCAATTCAGGAAAAACCTTTTTCATAGCGGTTCGCACATAAGGGTCCATACCATAATTATCATCTATATGCAAGAAACCGCCTGCCATCAGGTAGTTGCGCAGATTTTCCGCATCAGCATCCGAAAAAACCACATTGCCATGTCCTGTCATGTGAACGAATGGATAATTGAACAGCTCGGCACTGCCTACTTCGACGGTCGCATAATCTTTGTCAAAATTAGTGCCTAGCATATCGTTGCAAAAGTCGGCTAGATTAGGTAATGCCGTAGGATTGGCATACCAGTCACCTCCTCCGCTATATTTTAGTAAGGCTAGTTTCAGGCTAGGTTTAGAATTGTTGAAAGCCGATAAAATCAAAAAAGCTCCTAGCAAAAATATAAGTACTATTTTTCTCATGTTTCGTTAATTGTGTTGATGATGGCACAAGCGGTGATGCCAGCCGTTTCCGTTCTAAGTCGTTGCTTGCCCAAGCCGATAGGGGAAAAGCCGTTCTCCAAAGCCAGCTGCACTTCCTTGGGACTAAAGTCGCCTTCAGGTCCTATGAGGATTATAACGTCTTCTTTTGCTTGGTAGTTGTGTTTGAGGTGTTGATTATTGGTGTAATCGCACCAAGCTATACATTTTTTTGTTCCTTTCGGAAAATGTTGTTTTACAAAAGCCTCAAAAGGAGTCAAGTCTACAATAGTGGGCAAATACGCCTTCAAGGATTGTTTGGTCGCCGAAAGGACGATTTTGTTCAATCGGTCGAGGCGGACTTTCTTGCGCTCGGAGCGTTCGCAAAGCAGGAGCGCGACGGAGTCTATGCCAATTTCAGTTACTTTTTCTAAGAACCATTCTAGTCTATTGATGTTCTTTGTAGGTGCTATGGCGATATGGAGTTGGAAAGCCCGCTCATTGTAATTCTGTTGACGCTCTACGATTTGAGCAAGACATTCTTTTTTATGAACACTCTGAAGGATGGCTTTCGCAAA
Source organism: Saprospiraceae bacterium (assembly GCA_020630355.1). Lineage (GTDB taxonomy): Bacteria > Bacteroidota > Bacteroidia > Chitinophagales > Saprospiraceae > JAHDBJ01. The sequence continues at coordinate 2,615 of JAHDBO010000058.1, read as the reverse complement.
AAGACCTTGCCCGTTGATGAGGTGAATTTCGTCACCGACGCTCTTGCGGAGTACTTGTGCAAGGTGTCTGGATTCTTCCTCGTGGAAGCGCGCTAAATCGCCATCAATATCGGTCGTAAAAAAGAGATTCATTTCAAAAAATCAAAATTCTTCATTCAAGAGGAAGTCAACTATATTTGCAAAGCTCAAAAATAACTACTTGAATCAAAATAAAAAACAAGGTAAAGTTTATGCTTGGTTATTGCTAGCGGTGCTAGGCCTGACCTGGGGTTCCTCTTACCTATTCATAAAAAAAGGCTTGGTTGCTTTTTCTCCCAATCAGTTGGCGTATTTACGGATTAGTATTTCGGCATTGTGTTTTTTCCCTTTTTTTATCATGCGATATAAGGAAATCAAGTGGAATAAACTCAAATACTATGCTATTGTAGGCTTTGCAGGTTCTGGTATCCCAGCTTTTCTGTATGCGATGGCACAAACACAAATCAGCAGTTCTGTTACTGGGATTCTAAGCTCGCTCACCCCTCTTTTTACGCTAGTGTTAGGAGTCCTCGTTTTTGATTTTAAGATTATCAAACGCCAAGCTATAGGGATCGGGATTGGTCTATTTGGTGCATTGTTCCTAGTGTTTTTTGGCAAAGAGGCTGGTATCAGTGGCAGCGCGTACTATGCCCTGCTGGTCGTATTGGCTACCGCTCTATATGCCTACAGTGCCAATACGATAAAAGCCTCCCTCCAAGAAGAAAAGCCCCTCACCATTAGTGCTGTCGCTTTTACCCTAGTAGGCATACCAAGTACCATATTATTGCTTAACTCTGGAGTGTTTTCTGTATTAGAGACGAATCCAGGGGGCTGGACCGCCCTAGGATTTATTACTTTACTAGCCGTTTTTGGGACGGTGATAGCTTCTGTATTATATTTTAAACTGGTACAAATAACCACACCTGTTTTTGCATCAACGGTCAGTTATATTATTCCTTGCATTGCTGTTTTTCTAGGAGCATTAGATGGCGAACTCTTTACTGTTTATCATGTTATTGGGATGGTCTTTATTTTATTTGGCGTTTACTTGTCAAAAAAATAGAATACAAACTGGTGTAAATTTGTTAGTTATGTGACTGCAAACAACAACTAAGCAATCAGGCTTTCCCTAAAGCCACCCCTTCAAAACGTTCATTATATCAACTCATTCAATGAAATTAATCATTGAACCTACTACTCTTTTCAAACACTACTAATCAAACTACTAATGAAGCTAAAATTTACTACTATTGTCTGCCTTCTGTTTTCTGTCATCACGCTTCATGCTCAGGTCAATGCAGGAGAATTGGGCTTGCCGAGAATGGGATGGTGGGGTGGAAGTCCTTCGTCCAATACTACCTCTGGTGTCTATTATAATGATATATGGGGATACGTGGACGCCAATGGAAAAGAATATGCTATTCTTGGAACACCCAAAACGAACTACTTTTTAGATGTAACCGACCCTTTAAACATCTCTGTTGTGTATTCGGATACTCCAGGTAGCACTTGTATTTGGAGAGATTTCAAAACTTATGGTAAATATGCTTATGGGGTGTCGGAATTTGGCTCTGAAGGGTTGTTGGTCTACGATATGAGTGGTCTAGACTCAGGTGGTGGCATTAGCCGTGTAGCCAAGTTGAATAGTACTTTCGCTCAAGCTCATAATATTTTTATAGACGAAGCCAACGCGCGCTTGTATGTCGCAGGCTCTGCCACTAGCGGAGGTACAAATTATAATATTCTAGTTTACGATTTAAGCAATCCTGCTTCCCCTACATTGTTTCAAACCACTTTTGCTCAAACTCAATTGTCAGGTGGTTATATACACGATATTTTTGTGAAAAATAATATCGCTTTTGCGAGTCATGGTTATAATGGTTTATACGTTTATGATGCTTCTAATCCTACAGCTTGGATAGAAAAGAGCAAGTATGATGCAAGTGGAGGCTATAATCATAGTAGTTGGATTACGGAAGACGACCAGTTCCTGATTTATGCGGAGGAAGTTCCTGCTGGCAAACCATTAGTTGTATTGAACGTCTCTAATATTACCAATATATTTCAGGAAACCACCTTCAAAGAACCTCTTTTAGCTCCTGATAGAACGAACGTCACTCCTCATAATCCATTTGTGAGAGGGAACAAAGTGGTTATTTCAAACTATGAAGATGGCACAACGATTTATGACTTGGCACCATTATATTCTACTAATCTTGTTCCTCAGCCACCAGAGCTAGAAGCTTACTACGATACTTATGAAATTAATGATAACAATAATAATTACACAGGCACAGAGGGGAACTGGGGGACTTATCCGTTCTTCCCTTCTGGAAATATAATTAGCTCTGATATCAATACAGGTTTATATGTCCTTAGACCAGGTATCCCACTTCCGATTCAATTGAAATCTTTTAATGCATCTCCTAAGAATAATCGTGAGGTATTGGTTGCTTGGTCGACATCAGCTGAGAAAAACAACGATTTCTTCAGCATAGAGCGGAGCGAAGATGGTACAAGGTTTGAAACGATTGGAAAAGTGAAAGGAGCAGGAACTACAGGGGAACAAAACGACTATACGTTCATAGATGGTGAGC
>JAHDBO010000395.1 GCA_020630355.1 Saprospiraceae bacterium | reverse complement strand
TGCAACGACCGTACTGATTTTTTCGCATCTCTAGCCTTTTTCGTACCTTGATGCTCATATCAAACAAAACGAAAATGCGCCTCAATAAGAAAACACTCACGCCTACCCTAGTATTGATGGGTTTGTTGGCTATGGTCGGTATCGTCCTCTATTTTTTTACAGATAGTGATGTGTTCTGGCCAGGCTATTTTGCGATGATGTTTTTCTATGGGGCGATCTTCTTTATGGGGACTTATGCCGCTAGCATCAAGAAAGATACCAACCCGACAGAGGTCATGCTCGCAGGGCGTTCGATACCGCTTTGGATAGCCATTTTCACGATGAGTGCGACTTGGGTAGGTGGAGGTTATATCAATGGTACTGCGGAGAATACTTATAATGATGCTTACGGTTTGATGTGGGTGCAGGCTCCTTGGGGCTATGCAATGAGTTTGATTATCGGTGGTTTGTTTTTTGCTAGAAAAATGCGCCGTTATCGTTTCAAGACCATGCTCGACCCCTTGAGCCAACGCTTTGGTAAACGCATGACAGCCGTTTTGTTTCTACCTGCCTTGTCAGGCGAAATATTCTGGACATCAGCAATCCTGACCGCCCTAGGGACGACCTTTGCAACCGTCCTAGGGATTGATTTCAGCACCGCTATTGTTTTGTCTTCCGTCATTGCCATTGCTTATACAGCCATTGGTGGACTTTGGGCAGTAGCACTGACAGATATTGTCCAGATGACGCTTCTTTTTTTAGGTTTGATATTGGTCATCCCTTTTGCTTTGGAGGCCGTCGGTGGATGGGATGTGGCGTGGGCCACTTACGTGGAAAAGAAGGGGGCTTTGGCTTCGTTTATCCCTAGCAAGGAAGCACTAGGAAACTACTATTGGAATTGGTGGGACTTTGCCCTGCTGTTGATGCTTGGAGGTATTCCTTGGCAAGTGTACTTCCAGCGAGTACTCGCTTCGAAGGATGAAAAAACAGCGGTGCGACTTTCTATTTTTGCGGGCTTTGTTTGTCTTTTAGCGGCCATTCCTGCCATTATGATTGGGATTATTGGGGATGGCGTGACGTCTTGGGAAGCAGTAGGTGCAGCAGCTGCGCCAGAAGACCCTGCCTTGATATTACCTTATGTCGTGCGTTACTTGACACCAAGCGCAGTGGCCACTATCGGACTAGGAGCCATTGCAGCCGCAGTGATGTCTTCAGTGGATTCTTCGATTTTATCGGCTTCTTCTATGGCGGGTTGGAATGTTTATCGTCCTTTATTCCGACCGAATATCAGCAGCGAGAATTTGGTCAAAATCATCAAGAGCTGTGTTTGGATTATTGGTATTGGAGCAATGATTTTGGCATTGAATATTAAGAGCGTTTATGCGCTATGGTTCTTGTGCAGTGATTTTGTTTATTGCTTATTATTCCCACAACTTGTTACTGCTTTATTTGATAAAAAAGCCAATTTTTATGGCTCCTTGGCTGGCTTTATTGTGGCATTTGTATTGCGCTTTGGGGGAGGAGACTCGACCTTGGGCATCCCGATTA
>JAHDBO010000394.1 GCA_020630355.1 Saprospiraceae bacterium | reverse complement strand
TCAGTTCCCAAATAACTACCCAGGGCGAACGATGGAATACATGCGAGTGACGAAGCATTTTGATATAGATAAATTTAGGCTGCTTGATTGATGGAGAATGATAAAATACAATACAGCAGTCAACTCGAAATTGATAATTCAGGATTAAGTCCATTCCTTTTTATAAAAATAAGCTGGTTTGTGTCTTCAAGTCGTCAGCACATAGTATCTTTGTGATACTTTAAAAGGAATTCTGATATATGGATTATTCTATAAAAAAAATAGGTCAATCATTGGTCATCACAGTAGATGATTTATTGAATGAATTGGAGAACAGAAAGGTGGTAGAAGAAGTAAAGACAGTTATAGCAGACGGCTTCAATAAGTGTGTGGTGAACTTAGATGGGATGGGCTTTATGAATAGTGTTGGACTTAATTTTGTCATCTCTATACTAACGAGCGCACGTAAAGCTGGTGGCGATATGGTAATGGTGCAGCCTTCACAACAAATCGTTCAGTTGTTGGAAGTAACAAAGCTAAAACCACTCTTCAAAATAGAATCCTCGGTCGAGGAAGCACTAGAAGCTCTATCGGTAGCCTCCTAGATAAAACCAATAAAAATTAGCATACCCTCATCTATCGACGAGGGTTTTTTATTGTCTGATAGGCAATGATTTCTAAAACTCAAAACCACAAAAAAACATCTAATGGCAATTGATGTAATCTTAGGACTCCAATGGGGGGATGAAGGAAAAGGCAAAATCGTTGATTACCTCGCTCCCAATTATGATATTGTGGCGCGCTTTCAAGGTGGGCCGAACGCTGGTCATACCCTGAAGTTTGAAGGCAAAAAATATGTTTTGCATACCGTGCCTTCAGGAATTTTCCGTGAAAACTTAATCAATGTCATCGGGAATGGTGTCGTCATCGACCCGATCACCTTGAAAAAAGAAATCGACGGATTGGATAAAGCAGAAGTGAATTATGCTGGTCGCTTATTGGTTTCCAAAAAGGCGCACTTAATCTTACCGACACACCGCTATCTGGATGCAGCATCCGAAGCAGCAAAAGGGAAAAATAAAATCGGCTCGACTTTAAAAGGAATCGGGCCAACTTATATGGATAAGACAGGGCGTAACGGCTTGCGTGTTGGGGATATAACAAGTCCAAATTTCCAAGAAAAATACGATGCGCTCAAAGTCAAACATTTGGATCTGTTGCGGATGTTCCCTGAAGTGGGTTTTGACCTAGAGGCGGAAGAGGAGAAGTGGTTCGCTAGCTTAGAAACCTTGAAATCCCTACCGCATATTGATGGGGAATACTACATCAACCAAGCGATGAAGGATGGTAAGAAAGTCCTAGCAGAAGGAGCGCAGGGTTCGATGTTGGATATTGATTTTGGAACTTATCCATTCGTGACTTCTTCCAATACGATTACGGCTGGTGTCTGTACGGGCCTGGGCGTTGCGCCTAGCAAAATCGGGGAAGTGATTGGTATTACCAAGGCTTACTGCACTAGAGTAGGGGGAGGGCCTTTCCCATCGGAATTGCACGATGACATGGGTACATTCTTACGAAAAGA
>JAHDBO010000057.1 GCA_020630355.1 Saprospiraceae bacterium | reverse complement strand
TGGCAAAGCGGGAATTTGTAACGCATACTGGAGAATTGAATGGTAAGAGAATATCTGTGATTTCCACAGGAATCGGAACAGATAATATTGATATCGTTTTCAATGAATTGGATGCTTTGGTCAACATAGATTTCAACACCCGTTTGCCGAAAGGCGAGAAAAAATCCTTGAAAATTGTACGCATAGGGACTTCTGGCTGTTTACAAGAGGATGTACCTGTCGATAGCTTTTTGATTTCTTCTTTTGGCTTGGGTATGGATGGTCTTTTGAATTACTATCATTATAAAAATGATGAGGAAGAACAAACTTTGATTGATGCTGTCAAGAATCATCCTGATTTAAAGGGGCGGTTTCCTATACAGCCTTATTTAGTGCGTGGTTCGGCTTCCTTGGCGGAAAAAATCGGCTTTGATTTTTTGAAAGGGATCACTTTGACCTGTACGGGTTTCTACGGTCCACAAGGACGAGAATTGATGCTGAAGAGCAAGGTCAATGAACTCATCCCCAAATTTGCGGGCTTTCGCTATGAGGGGCATCGCATCACCAATTTCGAAATGGAGACTGCTGGTATTTATGGGATGGCAAAACTGCTAGGGCATGAGGCTTTGTCTTGTAATGCGCTCTTAGCAAACCGTATCACAGGGGAGTTCAGTCAGCAACCTAAGGAAATTGTCAAAAAACTAATCGAGACGGTACTAGAGCGGCTGGTTTGATGATTTTTGTTAAAAAAGAGCTTAAATCCTGATTATCCCGTATCTTTAAACAATAATTCAGACCTATGGCAATGCCAAAAAACCCATTCTTGCCTCTATACGAAAAGATACCTAAGCCCTTTAGGAATCGTTATTTCTTGGTGTTGGTCTTGTTTTTTATGTGGTTGATTTTCTTTGATAAACATGATGTTCTAACCCAGTTTCGTTTACAGCAAACGGCAGATGAGCTATCCTCTAAAAAAGAATTTTACAAAGAAAAAATCAAACAGGTTCGTCAAGATAGAGCCGACTTATTCACAAATACCAAAAGCATCGAAAAATTTGCTCGGGAGAAATACTTGATGAAAAAAGATGATGAGGATGTCTTTGTCATTATAGAAGAGTAGGCTTTTGTGTACAAATAGAGGCCTTGTTTCCAGTGCGATAATAAAATCTATGTTTAAGCCAATTTTTTCCTTTACGTTCCTTACATTTGTGGGAAATTTTGAAGGATTTATTCTAAGTGCTTATTCTTCAAGATGCCTTATTAATTCTTAATTAATATCAATATGTCTGTTCTAGTCAATAAAGATTCCAAAATCATTGTACAAGGATTTACGGGTAAGGAAGGTACTTTCCATGCTGGTCAAATGATTGAATATGGTACGAATGTAATCGGTGGTGTTACTCCAGGGAAAGGTGGTCAAAGCCACTTGGACCGCCCTGTATTCAACTCTGTAGCGGAGGCAGTAGCTAAAGCAGGTGCAGACGTTTCCATTATTTTTGTACCTCCAAGATTTGCTGCCGATGCAGTGATGGAGGCGGCAGAGGCAGGCATCAAGGTGATTATCTGTATCACGGAAGGTATCCCTGTCCAAGATATGGTAAAAGTAAAAGCTTATCTGCAAGACTTTGACTGTCGTTTGATTGGGCCAAACTGCCCAGGCGTCATGACGCCCGGTGAAGCTAAAGTAGGTATCATGCCAGGTTTCATTCACCGCCAAGGTAGAATTGGGATTGTCTCTCGCTCAGGTACATTAACTTATGAAGCGGTTGACCAAGTAACTAAGGCAGGTTTAGGACAATCCACTTGTATCGGTATCGGTGGAGACCCGATAGTAGGTACAACGACCAAGGAAGCGGTTGAGCTATTGATGAACGACCCTGAAACGGATGGTATCATCATGATAGGCGAGATTGGTGGTAGCATGGAAGCCGATGCAGCACATTGGATAAAGGAAAATGGAACGAAGCCTGTTGTTGGTTTTATTGCGGGTCAGACGGCTCCAGAAGGCAGAACAATGGGGCATGCTGGTGCGATTATCGGAGGGGCTGAAGATACGGCGGCAGCCAAGATGGAAATCATGGAACAATGCGGCATCCACGTCGTAAAGTCTCCTGCTCACATCGGGGCGACGATGGCAGAAGCTTTGAAAAAATAGAATTCATAGAATCATGATATTCTGAAGGCTATCCTGTAACATAGGGTAGCCTTTTTCGTATTTTATATATATTATTTTACGAATGAACTTTAAACAAACTACTTTTAAATCTTGCCAAGACACTAAGAGAGAGGTAGGGGAAGGTATATTTCAAAGCGAAATCACATTTTTTAGAGTGATTGCGCTATTTGGATTCCTAGTAATACCTCTACTTGCAGTGGGTTATTGGTATTGGCGAGAAGGGGAACACTATGCATTTTATCCGATGTTGGTGCTCGGTTTCTGTTGTGGAGTTTTACTATGGCTGAGCTATAAGTATGAGTCTTGCATAACTCACTATACTCAACAGTTACTGTATTTTTTTATTCTTTCATTTAGTCTATTACAAGTATATAATTGTTATATGCTTGATTTTCCGACTTTAGATACTGTAACTAGCATCTCCAATATTTTTATTCTAGGGGCCATCTTGAATAATTGGAGATACATGACAGCTTACATGTTGACGTCTGTCTTATCCTTTTTGGTTTCTGTTTACCTTCATCCCGATCCTATTATAGATAGAAATGAGACTGTTATTAATACTTCTCTAGGAGCTATGTTGGCTTTTGTAGTTTATTATAATAAGATACATTTTCAAAACGTATTGGAGCAGAGTAGGGAGCGTTTAGAGGAAAGTGAAAATCGCTTTAGAACCGTTTTTGACAGTGCGCCCATAGGTATAACGGTTTTAAGTAGAAAAGGGGGTGTCGTACAGTTCAATGAAGCCGTTTTAAAAATTCTAGGGTTTACAGCTGAAGAATATTTGGAAAAAGATCCAAAAGATTTTGTACATCCTGATGATTATGAATCGGTAGATGCGTTATGTAGTCGAATTATAAGTAGCCCCAATCGGATGATTCAAGAAGAACGACGTTATTTCAGAAAAGATGGTAGCCAAATTTGGACGAATGTGATGTTTGCATTAAATGAAAAAGAAGATGAAATTATTATTACCAATGAAGACATCACTGCTAGAATGAGAGCTGATATTGCTCGAAAGGCATATAATGAACGTTTGAAACAATCAAACGAAGCCCTAGAACATTTTAGCTATGTGATTTCACATGATTTGCAAGAGCCCCTAAGGATGATTACGATGTATACCCAGCGCATCCAAAAGAAGTATCTGCCTCAGATAGCCAATGAAGAGGCTACGATAGATATGGGCTTTGTGGTAGATGGAGCAAAGCGGATGTCTAAATTGATTAAGGATTTGTTGGAATATTCAAGAGTGAGTGCGGTGGAGTCTATTTATGGAGATGTCGTTTTAGAAGATGTGTTATTATATGTGAAAAATGACTTATCTGTCGCTATCGAAGAAACAGAAACAATCATAAAATATACTGGCGTTGATTCTGTCCCGACTAATCAAATACTGCTCAAACAAGTTTTTTACAACTTGATTTCTAATTCAATAAAATATAAACACCCCGAACGAACGCCTGTGATTTCGATCGATTGTAGAAAAGAAGATTTCGATTTTGTATTTACAGTCCGTGATAATGGAATCGGTTTTGAAGCAGAATACAATAAACGTATATTTTTGTTGTTCCAACGTTTACACCATAGAGATACTTACACAGGTACGGGTATTGGCCTGGCCATTTGCCAAAAAAGTGTACAACAAATGGGCGGCAAAATATGGGCAGATGGAAAACTTGGGGCAGGCAGTACCTTCTACTTTACCATACCTGCCGAACTCGAATTAGTAGAGGGATAACAAAACAAGGACGACGACGATAACGATGATGAAAATCAAAAAGAATCGAAACCTAAAATTCTGACGATATTCATTATACATGAGTTCAATAATATCCCGCCATTCCACGTTTTTGACATAGTTTTCTCGACCCATCACAAAATACTTTTTCTCAAACTCGTTTTTAGCCCCATGCTTCCGCAAAACAAAAAAGTTATTATTGTTGAAGGCTAGGTCGAATAGCTCATTGAATACCGTATGCTCTATAATCAGTGCATTGTCTTCTACAATTCGCCAGGTGCCCGAGGTCACATCCCCATTTAAAGAGCGTAAATATTCCCCATCTTCATGAAAAATATGCAAGATGGATTCATGGAAATCTTCATCATCCCTGATTTCTAGCCATCTCTTATTTAGAAAATAATACTCTTCTAAATCTTCGCTCAATGGACGAATCTGTGGTAAGACATAGTCGATGTAGGCATCCATGTCTTCCAGAACGGGTAATTCTAATTCAAAACTTCCTGAAAAAGGTATTAGTGATTGATTGCTCAAGTGATTTATATTTTAAGTACTGGTCAAAAAATAACTTCCCGATTAGGATTTTGGCGAATAGCTTGAAAAAACTCATTATCAGTCATTTTTCCTTCGCTATTGCGCCAAAAATCGTTAAGTTATTTTTTGACGGTTTCTAAACTAAAAATTAATATCGGAAAACTTCATTTTATACGCAAATTGAAAACTTATGGTCAAAAATCTTTTTCTTTGCAACAGAATTAAAATCCAAAGAAAATGAAACTCTTAGAAGGTAAAGTAGCACTAATCACTGGTGGATCTCGTGGTATTGGAGAGGCCATTGCCAAAAAATATGCAGCACATGGCGCTCATGTAGCGTTCAGTTACCGTTCCTCTGCTGAAAAAGCCAAGGCTATCGAAGCCGAATTGCAGTCGATGGGCGTAGAAGCAATAGCCATCCAATCTGATGCTAGCTCTTTTGAGCAAGCTGGTGAATTGGCGAAAGCAGTCTTGGACAAGTTCGGTAGAATCGATATTGTAATCAACAATGCGGGCATCACTAAAGATACCTTAATGTTGCGAATGTCGGAAGAACAGTGGGATGCTGTCATCAATGTCAACCTGAAATCTGTTTTTAATTTGACCAAACAAGTCCTTCGCCCTATGTTGAAGCAGCGGAGCGGCTCAATTATCAACATGAGTTCGGTAGTGGGGGTTTTTGGAAATGCGGGACAAGCCAATTATGCGGCCTCAAAAGCAGGGATTATTGGTTTTACAAAGTCGATTGCTAAGGAAGTAGGCTCTAGGGGGATCCGCTGCAATGCGATTGCACCAGGCTTTATCGAAACAGATATGACCGAGGAATTGGACGAAAAGACAAAAGAAGCTTTCTTGTCTGGTATTCCCTTGAAACGATTGGGAAAAGCAGATGAAGTAGCGGATGCTTGCTTGTTTTTGGGCTCTGATTTGTCCACTTATGTATCAGGACAAGTACTAAGCGTTTGTGGTGCTTTGAATACTTAAATTCCAGCCTAGGTAAATAAAGAAAACCGCTAGCAGTCAATGATTAGACGCTAGCGGTTTTTGTTTTTTATTTGAAAAATTTAGTCTTCTTTCACAGGTGGAGATGTATCTTCGGCTGCTTCGGGAGCAGTTTCCTCTTCCTCTTCTAGTTTTTCTTTGATGGCCTCTACTGCATCTTCCACTTTATCGCTTACGACTTCGCCAATAGCTTTGGCGGTGTCTATGACATCTTCTACGGCATGCTCGATGTTTTCTTGTACTTTCTCGATTAGAGAAGGCTCTTCTTTGGAGGACTTGATGGCTTCCGCTGCTCGTTCTAGTTTTTCGCCAGCTTCTTCTTGCACCGCTTCGGCTTTTGCCTTAATTTCTTCTGCAATCTTTGCTTCTGCCGCTTTTTTGGCTTCTGCAATTTTTTGTTTTTCCGCTCGCTTGGCGTCTCGCTCTTTTTGAGCTTCCATTTTATTGTCCAGCTCAGCTTTCGTTTTGTTCATATCCTCAAGCTTGGCTACTTTTGATTGAATCCTGTCCTCAATCATTTTGAGCTTAGCTTGGCGGATTTGCATTTCCAACTGTCCTTCTGTTCTTTGTATTTTACGGTTTTCGTAAGCCAAATCACCTTTGTCTCGCTCGATAGAACGCTCCATCTTCTCGATTGCCTTGATTAGGCCATCGTAGCGTCGTGCCAGCCTGTCCATCGGAGAATTGTCATTGACAGCACTTGCGCCAAAACGCTTTTCTTTGACCATTTTGAAAGCACCGTCCAATCTGTCCCAGAGTTTGGAGCGTAAATCCTTGGTCAGCTTTGTATCTCTAAAACTGCGTTGTAAGCCCTTCAACTCTTCAAAAACAGCACTTAATTTGGAGTTGTTTTCTACTCTTTTTTCAATGTCGTCCAAGCTAGACATCATTTTATCATAATTAGCTTGAGCCTTTTCCTTGAACTCATCGTCTAGTTTGGAACGCATTTCTTTCATTCGACCAAATAGTTCATTGGTCTTGTCTTTCAAGGCGTTGGCATGGTCCCAAAAAAGGTTTTTCTCTCGAATTTGATCATCCACCTTTCCCCAGAAAGCTTTAAGGTTTTCCCACATGCCAGCATCATAACGTTCTAACTTATTGATTCTATCTCTCAAATCTTCTAACTCTCCTTGGTAGGCTGTATTCAATTTGGAAGAAAGGACAATGAAATGCCACTCCGTCTGTGCTCTAGTAACGACATCAGTTCGTTCCACTTTTAAGTCATCTGGCAGTAGGCTTTCAGACATGGTCAATTCTCGCTCCGTTTGGGTATGACCTTCTGGGAAATCGACATCTTTATCGTTTCTCCATTCTTTCATCATCTTATCCGAAAATTCGTCAGTAACGATGTCGTCAGGGAAAGTCCAAATGTCTACTTTGTTGTCCTCGGGGTTCAGTTGAAGGGCAATCAATACTTTTTTATCTTCAGCATCATTGCCCCAAAGTACAAGTTTCTTTTTCATCTTTTTCGGTTTAAAACACCGTGCTAGTAATTAATAAATCATTATGTACGAAAGCGTATACGTCGATTTGTTTGTTCGAACTTCTAAGGTAATAATATTTTTTAGGATAAATTTCCAAAATCATGCTTGAAAGTAGAGTCTAAGCGTGCTTTAAGCGTTAAAATGCCGATGAACAGCATAAAATTGTCCATCGGCATCTGTATTCATTGGTGAAAATGAAGCCTTAAACCACAGTTTCTGTGGCCATATCGGTCTTTAAAAGTCCTTTATCTAGTAAATATTGAGCAATCTGTACAGCATTGGTCGCAGCACCTTTTCTCAAATTATCCGCTACAATCCATAGATTCAGGGCATTCGGAGCGGAATTGTCCCTGCGAATTCTTCCTACAAAAACCTCATCTCTGTGCTTCGCAAATAGAGGCATTGGATATTCATTATTGCTTGGGTTGTCTTGCACGATCACCCCAGGCGCTTGTCGCAGTACCTCCCTCAATTCTTCAATGTCAAAATCATTTTCAAACTCGATATTTACCGACTCTGAGTGCCCACCTTGTACAGGTACACGCACCGCAGTCGCTGTGATTTTGATACTGTCGTCCCCTAGTATTTTACAGGTTTCATTGACCAATTTCAATTCTTCCTTCGTATAGCCATTGTCATAAAAGACATCACAATGAGGCAGACAGTTGTTGAAAATAGGATGTGGATATACCTTTTCAAATTCGCTTTCATCTTTTCCTAATCGTTCCCCATCAAATTGATGAACTGCCTTGATACCCGTACCAGTAATAGACTGATAGGTAGAAATAACTAGACGTTTGATTTTATATTTTTGGTGCAATGGAGCGATAGCAGCGACCATTTGTATCGTTGAGCAGTTCGGATTTGCGATGATTTTATCGGCTGCCCCCAATACCTCCGCATTGACTTCTGGTACAACCAATTTTTTATTGGGGTCCATTCTCCATGCACTAGAGTTATCTACTACGGTAGTACCTACTTCAGCAAATTTAGGCGCCCATTCTTTTGAGACACTTCCGCCAGCAGAGAAAATAGCTAAATCCGGTTGGGCAGCCACAGCGTCTTCCAATCCAATAATCTTGTATTCCTTACCCTTGAATTTTACAATTTTGCCAACTGAACGGGCGGAAGCTACGGGTAAAAACTCAGAAATAGGAAACTGTTGCTCTTCCAGCACTTCGCACATTACGTTTCCGACCAAACCTGTCGCACCTACTAATGCTACTTTCATGGATTTAACTTTTAAATATATTTATGAAACAAATTTTATGCCTATCAGAAAAATAGGTCAATTTGGTAGGCTTTGTCAAAGAATTACAAAAGTAATCCTTGTGCTTATGAATAGCAATACTGTTTTAAAGAATAATTTCGATTTTAGAGGTACTATTCCAATAAAAGTAAATCAATTGTCGCTACGATTTGAAATGATTTTACGAAATTCGCACTATAAGTATATGTAATATGTGAAGGGAGGCATTAAGGTTCATAGATTTTTATTCTTCCTAATTTCTAGCTAAAGCAAACACTTTTCCAATGAAAAAAATATTATCCTTTCTTTTTGTCATACTATGCCTTTCGGCAAATGCACAATTTGTAGATGATTTTTCTGATGGCGACTTGACGAACAATCCCGAATGGATTGGTGACGTGTCGAAGTTTACGGTAGTATCGGGTGAGCTAAGACTTAACGATTTAGGAGAAAGTGCTTCTTCTTATCTTTCTGCTTATGCTCCAACAAAAGATAGTTCTAATTGGGAGTTTTATGTTCGACTAGATTTTGCTCCTTCAACTTCTAATTACACCAAAATATACTTAACGTCCTCTGCTAGTGATTTAGGAGGAACTTTAAATGGATACTACATCAGAATAGGTGAATCAGGTTCTAATGATGCTTTGAAGTTATACCGCCAAACTGGAACGAGTTCTTCGCTTTTAATAACGGGTACTGCTGCTGCAGTTGGTGCAGCACCTGCGATAGCAAGAGTGAAAGTGACTAGAAGCTCGGCAGGAGATTGGGAAATGTATGCGGATTATACTGGTGGGACTAACTATACACTAGAAGGAACTGCCAATGATGATACACATAGCACTGGGAATTTCACTGGAGTATGGTGTCGATATACATCAACGAGGGGTGATGAGTTCTTTTTTGATGATTTTAGAATAGATCCTTTACTGGACGATACCACTCCACCTACCTTACTAAGTGTGGAGGCTATTGATGGAGAAAATATTGATGTAAGATTTGATGAACCTGTTTCCTCTGCGACTGCTGAAAATGCATCCAATTATTCTTTGACAGATGGCGTTTCGGTTAATGCCGCAATGCTCGATGATGCTGACCCAACACTAGTACACTTATCGTTAGGAACTTCGATGACTAGTGGTGTTACGTACACGCTGGAAGTTTCTAATGTTCAAGATTTGGGGGGAAATCCTATTGCGATGGCGACTCAAAATTTCACTTATTTTGAGTCCGAACCAGTATCTGCTAATGATATTATCATTAATGAAATCTTTGCGGATCCTTCTCCAAAACTAGGAATGCCTTCTGCTGAGTTCATTGAACTATACAATAGAAGCGAAAAAATCATCAATCTTAGGGAACTGAGTTTTTCGACAGGGAGTACACCACAAACATTACCCAATCGACTACTTTTTCCCAATGAATACATTATAATATGTGATTTGGATGATGAAACGGATTTTTCTGTTTTTGGTGACGTCGCAGCGATTGCTTCTTTCCCTGCTATCACCAACAATGGCGATGACCTACTGCTTAGCAATACTGCTGGCGACGTCATTGATGTGGTCAGTTTTACAACGGAATGGTACAAGGATACCGCTAAAAGCGATGGAGGTTGGTCGCTCGAAT
>JAHDBO010000056.1 GCA_020630355.1 Saprospiraceae bacterium | reverse complement strand
TTATTTTTTGACGGTTTCTTACTGGATATTGTTTTTCTTCTTCGCTTCGAAGTCTTTGATGATTTCTTCTGCTGGCTTACCAAGGTTTTGCAGCGAAAACTCAACAGATTTTGCTAGTTCATGTTCTGGATGTTTTTGTAAAAACTCCTCGTACAATGATTTCGCCTTATCCAAGTCCTTGAAATCATTCTCATAAGTAAAGCCCATCAAAAACAAAGCTTGAGCCGCCTTCTCGAAATTTGGATGATTATCATATATGTTCTTGTAAAAGCTCATCGCTTTTTCAAAATTGCCATTGCTTCTAGCAATCTCAGCCCCTTTGTACAAGTAGGTCGCTACATTAGACGCCTCGGGCTTGGAAGTGGTATATGTGTCATAAATATCGACTAGATGATTAGCAGATTCCCTATCGACTGCCTTTCCATTTGCGGGCGTATAGAAAGCTTTTTCTGCCTTGGAAACGATAGCCTCCATCGCTTTCTGGAATTTATCATTGTTTTCCGTATCCCCTGGGTGTTCACTCGTATAGGTTTGGTAAGATTTCATCAACTCGGCCATATTTTCAATATTGGGAGTAGTCTCTAGTTCTTTTTCCAGTTGAGCGATTTTGCCAAGTGCACCAGAGTCGCCCTTACAAGCAAATAAGCACAATACTAAGCAGCTAATTACGATACGTTGCAACATCAGATTTAATTATTAAAGGTTAAGTATGTATTATTATAAAGCCGTTCAGATAAGACTCCCCCTAGTAGTGGTAAGCTATTATCGGACGCTTTTTACGATAGACATTATTCCATTTTCATTTTTAGCAAAATCAGTAAACTGTAAAAGAATGAATTTCAATCTAATATCTGGGTACTAATGTCTAAAACCTGATTCTAGAATAGACATTATTCTATTTTCGATTTCGGTAAAAACAGTAAGCTATAAAAGAATGATTTTCAATCTAATATCTAAATACTAAATACTAATATCTGATTTTAGAATAAAATCTAATAAACTTCTAAAAATAAAATGCAAAAATACAACATCACTTTGATTTTTGGACTAGTTCTTATTGGCTTTCAGTGGAATTGTCAAAATCTTATAGAACGGCGTTTTGTTAAATGGGAAGATATAGAACGAACGGATTCTGAAACGGTTTCTCCTTGCGAACAATACACCTCTTATATCCCCGATACTAATTATATCGAACATACACCCATAAAAGAACTGAGATTGAACTTCCATGTGATGCAGGATGATGAGGGAAATGGCAATTTTCAAGAAGCGGCGGCAAAGCAATATATCAAAAATTTGATATGGGTCGCCAATGAAAAATTGGCAAATAACGAAAAGATGTTTTTACCAAAAGATAATAACACGCCCGTATTGCCTCTTAGGTATCGGTACAGGTTGCATCCTGCTACGGAGGAAGATGAGGGCATTTATTTTCATAAAAATGATGATTTGTATTATATGATAGCGAAGGGCAAAAACAGGAATAATTATAGCCGAACGGTCTGTTTGAAATACGGAGTTGGATTAGATTCGATTATCAATATTTTTGTGATGGCACACCATCAAGATAGTTTGAAATCACCAACGTACCAACCCAAAAGTAGGGGCATTGCTCTAGGGAATTGCGTGAAAATGTTGAATCTATACTACAATACAACAGTAGAGGAAGGCAACACGGGTGTTTATCGGACTGAGTGGCACGGTCTACGAAATCTCAATCATGAAATTGGGCATGCACTAGGGCTTCGGCATACTTGGCGGGGTGATGATGGTTGTGAAGACACCCCCAATCACCCCAATTGTTGGACGCCAGGGCCAGGCAGATGTAAAGATGGCTCAAACAATGTAATGGATTATAATACCTTCAAATCTGCTTGGACGCCTTGCCAAATAGGCATGATACACCGTAATCTAGCGCGCGCTAAATCTCGAAATCGGCGGTCGGTCATAAAGGATTGGTGTGAGTTGGATGAGGACTACGATATTGTTATTCGAGAGGAGATAGAGTGGAACGGCTCTAAGGATTTGAAAGGGAATTTGATTGTAAAAAATGGAGGCAAATTGACAGTCCGTTGTCGGGTGTCCATACCAGGGGGAGGGCGGATTCAGGTTTGGCCAGGTGGCGAATTGCGAGTGGAAGGCGGTCTGCTTTACAATGACTGTGGTAGGAACTGGGAAGGAATAGAAATCATTTCCCAAAAGGGCGAAAAAGGGAAAGTGAGCATGAATCAGCGTGCCAGAATTGAGAATGTTATTGATTTGAAAAAAAACACTCAAGAATAAAGCATGCTGAGGTGTGACCAGCATGCTTCTAAAAAACGAGAGGTGTTATAAAAGTGTGTGTAAAGAATTGTCAAATAAGGTACTATACCAACGAGGATATATTGATTCTTATTGTGAAAAAATGGTTTTGATTTATAAAAATTTAGAATATATCGTTACCTATTTTCAGAAGGAAAAGGATTTTTTTTTGAAAAACTGCTACTTTCGTTTATCAATAGAAGAAGCATCTTAAAAGTATGTTTCTAGTACTAAACAACAAACAATAATGGCAAAGCAATTGATAGAATGTGTTCCTAACTTTAGCGAGGGACGAGATATGGGCATCATTAAGCAAATAACGGATGCTATTGAAAGCGTAGAAGGGGTGAAATTACTCGATGTTGACCCTGGCAAGGCGACCAATCGGACCGTTGTTACCTTTGTGGGCGAACCAGAGCCAGTGATTCAGGCCGCTTATCTAGCGATTGAAAAAGCAGCGGAACTGATTGATATGAGCAAGCAAAAAGGAGAGCACCCAAGGATGGGCGCAACGGATGTTTGTCCATTGATTCCGATTGCGGATATTACGATGGAGGAGACCGTAGAATGGGCACACAAATTAGGGAAAATGGCTGGTGAACGATTGTCTATTCCTTTTTATATGTATGAGTCGGCAGCAACACGACCCGAACGACGGAATCTTGCGACGATTAGAGCAGGTGAATACGAAGGCCTGCCTCAAAAATTGCAGGATGCCAATTGGCGACCAGACTATGGCCCTGCTCAATTCAATGCCCAGGCTGGTGCGACTGCAATTGGTGCTAGGGATTTTTTGGTCGCTTATAATGTGAACCTGAACACGACCTCTGTGCGTCGGGCCAACTCTGTGGCATTTGATGTACGGGAGCAAGGGCGTGTTAAACGCAAGGGCGACCCGATAACAGGTTCTGTTGTACGAGATAAAGAAGGAAATGCTCTACGTGAACCAGGTGCGTGCAAAGCAGTAAAGGGAATCGGATGGTACATCGAAGAATATGGAATTGCACAGATTTCGATGAACTTGACCGACATCAACGTCACGCCATTGCATAAAGCCTTTGAGGAGTGTCGAAAATCTGCTAACCGACGAGGTTTGCGAGTGACGGGCTCGGAATTGGTAGGCTTAGTGCCTTTGAGGGTAATGCTAGAAACAGGGCGATATTTCCTAGAAAAGCAGCAGCGTTCCACAGGGGTGTCAGAATCCGAGTTGATAAAGATTGCGATTAAATCTTTGGGTTTGGATGAATTGAGTCCTTTTGACCCTGCTCAAAAAATCATAGAATATAAACTTAAAAGCCTAAACGACGAGCCCCTCTTAGGGATGGATTTACGTGCTTTTGCAGATGAGACGGCATCCGAAAGCCCTGCGCCTGGTGGTGGTTCGATTTCGGCCTATGTGGGCGCGCTGGGGGCTTCTTTAGCGACGATGGTCGCCAATCTTTCTGCGCACAAACGAGGTTGGGATGCCCGTTGGGAAGAGTTTTCTCAGTGGGCAGAAAAAGGGCAACAGGTCAAGGATGCCCTACTGCGTTTGGTAGATGAAGACACCAAGGCTTTCAATGGTATTATTGCTGCATTTCGTTTGCCAAAAGGCAGCGAAGAAGAAAAAGCTGCTCGAGCGGCTGCTATCGAACAAGCAACAAAAAATGCAATAGAGGTGCCTTTTCAAATCATGGAGCGCAGCTTGGAATCTTTCGAAGTCATCGAGGCAATGGCAGCAATTGGTAACCCAAACTCCATTTCAGATGCAGGGGTCGGTGCTTTGTGTGCCCGTGCGGCGGTACGGGGCGCTTATCTCAACGTCAAGATTAATACTGCTGATTTGAAAGATGAAAAATACGTCGCTAATATTTTGGCGAAAGCCGAAAAAATGGTCAAAAAAGCAGACAAAAAAGAGAAAAAGGTTTTGAAAGTGGTTGAAGGGAAGTTGTAGGGGATTTCTTTGGGCGTACGATTGATAGGGTATAGGCTTTTATTGAGATTGAAAAATCATAAATACAGCGATTATCCGTTCAATATCTAAAGGCTAATATTCCTTGTGGTCCAACCTGACCAATATTGCCATATTAATAAAGAAGAAAGCGCCAACTTTAATGGCTTCGACCATATCATTGATGATAAGAATTGCTAGAATGGCGATGGTGGACAAAAGTGCTGCCATCGCTATTTTTTTGTAATCTGGGTCTGTACAACGATGATATATTTGTTCTCCTTTTACTAAAATAAGGATACAAAGACCTAAAAAAATCAACAAACCTATCAGGCCCTGTTCGACGAAAGTCATCAGATAATAAGAATGAATCCCTGACTTCTCGGGGTTGTCGCTAACATAAGTTTGAAAAGAGGTCACTGTATAGCCACGGTAGCAGTTGTAAAAGTTACCAGGTCCGAAACCAAATACAGGGCGTTCTTGTATCATGTGGTAGCCTGCCACCCAGCGATAAACCCGCTCCATCGTGGAAATATCTTCCCCTTTGGCCGTTGCAGAGAGCAGGTTGTCAAACTGCTCGTGGGTAATGGTACGCTCAAAATTCGGTGCGTAATCGAGGTATTTATTGTTATCTATTATTTGACCAATTGCTAGTATCGCTATAATCCCTGCTCCCAAGGTGCAATAGCGAATCAAACGCCATTTGATTATAAAATAAGAAATAACCATCAATGCGACAGCAACATAGGCGGCACGAGTATAGGACAAATAGATGGCTACGAGAAAAAAAGCGATAGCTCCTAAATGCCAAAAAGGCAATGGAGATTTAAATCCTTTTACTTGGGGAATGAAATAAAGGAAAGGCAGGAAAAGAACGAGTAAAGAAGCATAGCTGACATGGTTTCTGAATATAGGGGCAACGACATGGTTGATTTTTGCAAAAGAAAAATCAAAAGCAGCATGCCGAAGCACAACAACGACGGTGAGCAGAGCAAGTATCCAGAAAATAGCATGAAAAAAACGAGTGAAATCACGTTTTTCTTTCAAAAAATATAGAGCTAGAAAGTAATAGCCTACGATATACCAGATTTTTGCCAGAAAATATTTGAAAGCTACGACAGGATAACTAGCATTAAGTGTACTGATGAAAATCCAAAAAAGATGAACTAACAAAAGGATAGTGATAGGGTTTCTCCAAACGGAGGCAGGCAGAAAACGTCTGTTCTTGGCCCATTTGAAAATGAAAATAAACAAGAAACCAGCCGTTATTGGTTCTGCTGGTAAGTCGGTGCCAAGCCCGTTGGGGAAGCTGTATTCTATCGAGATGGGGATACTTGCCAAGAGTAAAAAATAAGTCCCCTTGGTGTCCAAAAGTGTGAAAACAACAAAAAGCACGGACAATGGAACTGCTAGTAAAAGAGGCTCCTCCAAAATGATGGCAGAGCCTATTGTAGCTAAGAGCAGCATACCGAATACAGCGAACAGCCAGCGATTGGTCAGGCTGATAGAGTGATGAAAACCCAATTTTTGGATGAGCGTACGCATCTATTTTGGATTGACTATTTCTCTCCAGTTGACTTCTTTGTACTGCTCTAGCAACAAAGCAAGGAGGCTGGCAAGCAAAAAGGCAATTAAAACAGCACTAATGACAATGAGTGAGCGTCGAGGGGCTGATTTAACGACAGGTCTAGTGGCTATGTCTTGTATATGGACGGCAGAAATCCCTGAATTAAAAGCTGTTTTTAACTTCTCGAATCGCTGCATGTCTTTTGCTAGAGCCTCGCTTTCCTTATTTAGGATTTGTGTCAATACTTGAACATAAGCCAAGCCTTGGTTAAACTGTTCTATACTCTTTCCTGTTTTTACATTGATGATACTGGAACCATTGTCGGAAGACATATCTAAATAGACACCATATTGCTGTCTGACTCGACTCAAACTATCACTTAAAGTTTTGATTTTATCTTGCTTGATTTGGACACTATTATCGAATGTTTCGAGTATTTTTTTCTGGGTATTGGCATTAAGTTTCTGGGCGATAGCGTCGATTTTGTTGCGAGCGGCATTTGCCATGTCAGCGGCACGTTGAGGGTTTTTGTCTTCAACACTAAGCTCGATAGCACCTCGTTCATTTTTAATGACATTGTATCTTTTGAAAAATTGGAGCACAACTTTATGAGGGGCTTTAATGTCATCTGGATTGATGTCGTAAATCGTCATTAAATCAAAATCCTCGACCATCTGGTCGATGAGTTCTTTCGATTGGGCAATCGACAATAGACGGTCTATATCCTCGTCGTCTCCATAGAAACTCAAGTCCCTGGAGGAAGTTCCAAAAATGACATTGGGGGCATTGAGTGATGGGTTGGCAGGGTAGAAAAGCGTCTGGCTTTTATAATAATTGGGCATCAATAAAGTGATGATTACCGTTAATATGGCTGTTGCTAAACAGAGCCAGATAATCGGTCTTTTCCATTTGAAGAGTGTTTGTACAATATCTAGTAGGTTATCTTTGTTAGCTGCTTGTTCCATAGTTGCAAAAGTAGAAAAAGTAATGGAGGGTGTCCTTGTAAATAACTGTAGTTAATTGTCTTTTTGCAAAAATACATCAGGTCTTAACAGTTTTAATGCCCATCCTAGTATTATCAATAAGCATCCGCTTACAAAAAAAGCAATCAACCAGTTTTGAATGTTGTTTTTCAACAATAAAGTACAAAAACTCCCTAGTGCTATTAGTGTTGTTTTTTTGAATAAGTCCTTTTTTTTAAATGTTATTTTCATAAAATAGATAGCAAGAAAAATATGCCCTATACCGATAATGTATTGTGTGATAACGGTAGCGAGAGCCGCTCCGTAAGCTTTCTGGACGGGTATAAAATATAAATTGAGCAGGATGTTGAGGAACACGCCAAACAATGCCAAGTATATCAAGGGTTTGAGGTGGTTGCTTGCATTGAGTAGTGTGTTGAAAACATAATTGGAGGCAATTGGGACAAAAGAAAGTAGCAAAACACCTAGGATATTAGCGGTATAAATGAGTTCGAATTTAGTGCCATATAGTAGTTGGGTCACGTCATTTCTAAAAGTATAAAAAAGTATGGCAGCACTAGAAGAAAGAAAAAAAATCGTCATGAAACTACTGTTTGCTAGGGGGGTGACGGATTTTTTTTTCTGTATCAATTTTGAAAAAATGGGGAACAATAAAGTGGCAAATAACAAACCCACAATATTGAGGGCATCCAATAAACGAAATCCAGCGGCATAAATGTCTGTCTCTTTTGCGCCATCTTTTAGGATTCTTTCCAGCATGACCGCATCTATACGAGTGAAAATGATGGTGAGGAAAATGAGTATGGCGAAGGGTAAGCTCTGCTTAAAGATGTACTGTATAGCTTTGAAGTTGATGGATAAAACTGGATTTTTTATGCTTGTCGAAAGACTAATAAAACTAATGATAGCCGCTAGGGTATAAGCTGCGGTTTGTGCTTTTAGAAAGTGGCTGATATTGAAATCAAAATCATCTAAACCCCATAAAAGAAAGGCACAAATCCCTATAACTAGAACCCTGTCCAAGACGGAGAGAAAAGCATCTAATCGAAATTTTTGGAGGGCCGCAATACTAGACCTACAGAAGAAAATGAAAGAAATTAAAATCTGATTCATAATTAGATACAAAAGCCAATCAAAAGCCTTCGGACCATAACCATTGAAAGTAGCTGCTAGTACGACAATGAACAGATAAGCAAAACCAAGCAACGATTTGGCAATGATGAAGTTGAAGAAGTTTTTTGGAAGTTGGTCGGGATGTTGAGAAACCGTTCTAGTATTATATTGGGTCAAACCCAAATCCAAGAAGATGTAGAACAATACTGAGAAATTGTACAAGGCAAAATAGAGACCATATTCACCCTCTCCAACACGCAGCTGAACCGTCCTGTCAATCCCAAAAATATAAAAGGGCTTGACGAGTAGGTTCGCAAGTATTAAAAATGCTAAATTGGCGTAAAAGGATTTTAATTTCATCAACTGACTGTTGGTCTCCGTTCTAAGATATGAAGATAGCTGTAAATACCCGTTTTTTGACCAATCGCCAACAAGAAGGAGTTGGATGGTACACCCATGAAATCTTGAGCCGTATGGTGAAAAACCATCCCGAAGATGAATTTTATTTCTTTTTTGACCGCCCTTTTGATGGTAAATTTATCTATGCTGATAACGTGAAAGGCATTCATTGCATGCCACCAGCACGGCATCCTTTTTTGTTTTATGCTTGGTTGGAATGGGGCCTTGCACCAAAGCTCAAACAGTTAAAGCCTGATGTTTTTTTCTCGCCCGATGGTTTTTTGCCTTTGAGTGCCAATGTGCCATGTGTGCCTGTGATTCATGACTTAGCACATCAGGCGTTCCCGGCACATATCCCTTTTTGGCACAGGCAGTATTACGATTACTTTATCCCTAAGTTTGTTAGGAAAGCGCAACGAATACTCACCGTATCAGAAGCGACAAAGCAAGATATAGTGTCCAGATATGATTTTGATGCTTCGAAGATTAGAGTGACTTACAATGCTTGTCGAAAGGTTTTCCGACGACTTCAAGCTGAAGAAAAACGGTTGACTTTGAATAAAATGACAGGGGGTATTCCATATTTTATCTATGTCGGCTCCATTCACCCTAGAAAAAATATAGAACGTTTGATACGGGCTTTTGCTTCTTTTAAAAAAGAAACAAATCAAGAAGTAAAATTGCTGCTGGTAGGAAAGCTAGCATGGAAAGCTTTGTCGATAGAGCAACTTCAAACAGAACTTGGTCTGGAAGATTCGGTCGTGCATTTACCTTATGTATCTGAAGAAGAACTGCCTCTGATATTGGGCGCAGCGCAGGGCTTGGTTTACGTTTCTTTATTTGAGGGGTTTGGAATGCCTCTGGTAGAAGCAATGCATAGCGGAGTGCCTATTATTACTTCCAATTGTAGTGCGATGCCTGAGGTGGCAGGGCAAGCGGCCATAAAAGTGAATCCAGTGGATGTTCAAGATATTGCTAAAGCAATGGAATTGATTTTTTTTGACGAAAGTCTAAGAAAAAAACTGATAGAGCAGGGGATAGTGGAAAAACAACGATTTGATTGGGAAGAATCGTCTGAGAAAGCTTATCGAGTTTTAAGGGAAGCTTCTGCTTAATTTTCCATTTCTTGGATGATGCGCTTGATGCGCAAGATAAGCTCATTGGGGCGAAATGGCTTCGTGATGAAATCGGTAGCGCCTAGCTTGAACGCCTCTAGTACAATCTCATCTTGTTCCAATGCAGAAATGATAATGATGGGCATGGAGCTTTTTAAGTCTTCTCGAATATGTTGAATGAGTTCTAAACCAGTGACATAAGGCATCATCACATCGGCGATGACCAAAGTTGGTTTTTCCGATTGGATTTTTTCAATGGCTTGCTTTCCATTCTCTGCCTTAACGACCTCAAGCCCTTGTCTCCTTAGGCGGAATTCAAGAGCGGTGAGCATAATTTCTTCGTCTTCGCAGATTAGGACTTTCATAAAATCTCTTTATATACAAAGGGAGGGCAACCCTTCGATTTTCACGAGGGCTAAAGATATAAAGAAATTTGGAATTAAAGACGA
>JAHDBO010000055.1 GCA_020630355.1 Saprospiraceae bacterium | reverse complement strand
TATTGGCTCCTTTAATTACGTGATAATTGGTAACAACGTGCCCTGTTTTGTCCCAGACAAAACCAGAACCATTTCCACTAGGGATTTCGTAAACATTCCGATTGAAAAAATCTCGTCGTAGCTGGCTTGTCGTAATGAATGCCACGCTCTGTGCAGCTTCCTCGAATAATCTAATCGTAGCTTGTTCCGATGGTGTTAACCGATTGAGACTCTGAGAAGAGGGGCTTTCTTCTGTGGAATCTGTCAATATAGCTCTTGCTTCCTCGATGCCAGGACTAACATTTGTAAATTTATTACCTGCTTGCGCACTTTGCCATTGTATACCTAAATAAACGCCAGCTCCTACTAATAAAGCTCCTAAAAACACAAAAAGAATGTTCTTCATCTTTATTGATAATTTAAATGAGCTGACAAATTAAACAATCCCCGTATTAGAGTAAATGAATTGAATCTACTTTTAGAAAGCCTTAACAGGGGCTAGGGTTTCTACATCAAAAAAGTGCTCAAAGAAGCTTTCTTCCTTAGCACTTTTTGGAAAGGTAAGGGTATTTCCCATTACCAATTACTACTACTACTATTTAGCTAAAACTACTACTCAAATGATTTTTGGGGCTTGTTTTTCGGTTTTTTGATATTATAAAATTACAAGCTGTGCTTGTAAAATGCTTAGATTGTCGTTGAACGACAAAAAAAGGGGGTCAAACGACAAAAAAAAGGGGTTTAACCGTAAAAGCAAGTGCGCATCATAAAATAACTTATGATGCGCACTCCATAATAAAAATTCGATATTTATTGGTCTATTCCAAAAGGTTGAGCTTGGATACCAAGTCTTTTTTATAGGCCCTTCCTACGGGTATGCTTTCTCCTGCCACGAAAACTCTATTTTGAGTTAAAGCGATTTGCTCTATTCCTCTAATGCTGATCAGGAAGCTTTTATGTACCCGAATAAATTGGTCTTTGGACAAACTTTTCTCCATTTTAGACATTGTAATCTTGGGAACAAATTTCCCGTTTTCCGTATGAATCACACAGTAGTCTCCACTAGATTTGACGTACTGTATCTCATTGAAAGGTACTTTTATCAATAGATTATTTTTCTTCAAGAAAAAACTTCTTTTCAAGATAAAATCCTCATTGCCTTGCGGTACACCAGCAGGAGTCGCCATGACGGGTTCTTGGGTGACTGCTTTTTGTTCTGTTACACTTTCACCATCATCTTCCGTTTGGCTGAGCGTTCTCAGGGCGAGTTCAATAGAAGTCTTAAGCGTAATTTTCTGAATTGGCTTAACCAAATACCCTATTGCTGTCGTTTTTTGACTTTCTTCATAGGTTTCCTCATCCTTATAACTTGTAATAAAGATGATGGGAATTTTCAATGCTGTTATCTTCTTAGCAATATCTAAACCGGACAGTTTCCCCTTGATATCTATATCCATTAATATCAAGTCGGGTTGATCCGCATAGATGACTTCCAACGCTTCAGCAGAATTATCCACTACTGCCAATACATTATACCCAATCTCATCTACTAGCATTTCCAATTCTAAAGAAAAAGAAACATCATCTTCAACGATAAGTACATTTAGTTCTTGAGACATAATTCGCCAACTGTAAGTGATAGGGAGTATTACAAATCCTTATCAATATTTATAAAATATCTTTCCGATTAGGTTTTAGTATATCGAAAATACAGAAAAAATAAAAAAATCAATCCTTATTTTTAGGAAGTTTAACCCTAACGGTAGTGCCTTCTTCAACTTTACTCACTATTGTTACAGTACCTTCATTCATTTTCACCAGATCCTTCACAAGCACCAGTCCTAGGCCTGGTCCTCTTTCTCCTGAGGTATCAACCGTCGTTTTATCATTATTAAACTCGAAGATACCCGCCAATCGCTCTGCCTCAATACCCACCCCCGTATCTTCAACTAATATTTCCACTTCTTCGTCTGCCTTTATCGTTTCTAGTATTATCCGATCACCAGGCTCTGAAAATTTAATCGCATTATCCAATAAATTCCGAATAACCGTTGCCACTGCTCTTGGATCTGCATGAACCTTGCTATTAGGGATCACTGCAGTCTCCAATCCAATTCCTTTATTACGAGCTAGCTGATCATAAACCACTATCAGTTCATCGACGATTTGCTGAATATCAACACTAGTAGGTTCATAAGGGAGCGATCCTTCTTGCGACTGTGCCCAATTTAAAAGATTGTCTAGTAAATTGGTTAGAGAATAAGATGATTCTTCAATAGAATTGCTCAACTTTTTCAAGCGTGAAAACTGCTCCTTAGAAACGAGATAGTCAATTTTGGAAGCTATCCCCCTGAAGGCCAAAATCGGTTTGCGCAAATCATGTGCAATGATAGTAAAAAACCTATCCTTAGTTGCATTTAAAGAGGCCAATGCACTATTCTGTTCTTCCAACTGAACTTTTTGTTTATGGATAGTTGCTGTCCTGTTTTGAACCTCCAGCTCTAGTTTTTCTTTATCTCGTTGTACTTTTTTAATTTTCCATCTATAATACAGAAAACCTATCATAAAAACCAAAAGCAGCATACTCAATAAAAACCAAAGCTCGGTATAAAAAGGCTGCTGAGCCATCACTACAACCAGTGCCACCTTATCTGACCATTGACCAGAGGCACTCATTCCTTTCAGTTCCAATTCTGATACCCCATAAGGCACACTGCTTATTCGGACGTACCCCTCTTTGGTATAATTCCAAGATTTTTCAACCCCTTTGAAGCGGTAGCCATACATTCGAGGTGGCGTAATATTGATTTCTTGTAAATGAAAATCAAGTACGAAAGAACGCTCTTGGGGCGAAAGTGTAATTTGTTTGGATGCTCGAAAATCTTTGGTCTTATCAATGAGTTCTCCATCACTAGATACGACATTGATTTGGTCGATCCTGATATTAGCATCTTTTCTTTTGTAAGCAAAATCCTTAGGATTGAAAGAAACAACGCCATTGATTCCACCAAAATAGATAGTTCCATCCGCTGCCTGATGATGCGATAAAAAATTAAACTCATCTTCGGGGAGCCCGTCCTCTTTCAGATATACATTCAAGACCTCTCTCGTCTCCCTATCAAAACGGTTGACGCCATAGTTGCTAGGCATCCAAAAGTCCCCCGATTCGTCTTCATAGATGGCATATATCACATTATGCGACAAGCCTTTTGACGTGTTATAGGTTCGATATTCTTTTGTGAATGGTTTCCATTCCACTAAACCTCCCCCCTTTGTCGCCAGCCAAAACAGTCCATTTTCGTCTTCGTGGATATGAAAAACATTATTGAAAGGGATATGCCCAGTAGAAGCACTAAACTCGTCGACAACGCCTTTTTCGGGGTCGACTAAGAAAATGCCATCATAGGTGCAGACCCATAGTCCTCTATCATTTTCATAAAAATAGTTGACAAAGGTGGACTTAATTTTATCGAAGCCATTAGTATTGGTGTAGATGCTATGATTTTTTTCTGTCTCGTTAACGAGGCTCAAACCTGCTGTTGTACCTATCCATATCTGCTCAGATTGCTTGTCTTGATACATTAGATGCGCATCAAGCCCTGTTCGCCCCTTGAACGGATAATCGTATAGGTAGTTGGAGCCTGGACAGATTTTCCTTGCACTTGAACTATGCCGCCCAAGCCAATAACAACCGTCATTGGAGCGGAAAGCACTCATCCCTAATACGACAATATCCTCTTCTTTCCTTAGGGCTTCTTGAAAGGGCACTAGCTCCAAGTCTTCTTGACCTGAATAGGTAAAATAAATATGTTTGCCATTAGGGAGCGAGTAGATTTGGCGCATACTGCTTCCAAGCAAGTCGGTGTAGAATTTTTTCTTTTCTGTATTTTGTAAAACGACACCATCGTTGGTTCCTATGACATAAAAAGTCTCATCCAATTGCTCAAAATCAAGTATAATTTCTTGGTCAGATTCCCAAATCAACTCCCCCTCTTCAAAAGTTTCGATATTCAGTTCATGAATGGTCTTTTGTGTCAATAAAAACAAGAGATTTCTGGATTGTGCTATCCGAACGCCCGAACGATCAATCGTCTTTACTTTATCTATCTTTTGGTTTTCTAACTTAAAAATTTCTAATCCATTAATCTTATTCGCTTCAAATCCATTTATCGCAATTCTTATATTTTCTGAAAAAGTATAATGCACCACATAAATATCTCCATCAACTTCAAACGCATCATGTATCTCCTTATTGATTTTTATATTACTTTCTATCTCCCATTTGCTGGTAAAGCAAATAAATTGGTCATTTACGATAAAACAATTTCTTTTGTCGGATTGAAGTGCAACAAATGTATTGACGGGCGTATTGTGCTTATAAATCCGATCTAAAGATGTACCGTATTTCCAGACTTCTCCGTTGTTGAGTACTATCCAAATATCGTTGGAGTTTCGAGCTTGTGTGATCAAGTGGATAGCCGAATCTGCGAACATTTCAGATTGCCCCAAGTAAGATTGTACGGAGCCAATCGTATCCGCCTCAGGGTCAAGTACATTTAGAAAATTAGATTTATTATTTGTTTTGTGGTATTGGGTCAATATCCAGATATTCCCATTGGTATCCTCATAAGATTTCTGGATAAAGTTGCTGTTCAGCTCGTTCTGTTCTTTTGAATAGAAATTGAACTCTATGCCATCGAAGCGATTCAACCCAAAGTTGGTGGAAAGCCATACCATATCTTCCTTGCCGAGGTTGACATCGAATATAGTATTATCGGAAAGTCCGCTATTGGTACGATAGCGGACGTGCCTCCCTGGCTGGGAGTCCACTTGTGCCGCAAAGGCGACAACAACTACCACCAAGCAAAGATACTTGGCCCACGATATTCGTAGAATAGCGATAATCAAAAATAATTTAAGGGACTAAAATTTGAAACCAATGAGGATGATTCCAATTTTAGCAAACACAAATAAAGCTAAAATATGCTAAAAAGTAGTTGTAAAAGCAAGTTAAGGAAATAATCGGAAGTTCATTCAAATTATGACCAACCTTTTCATTTTTTCTTTTTGGGCACCTCTTTTCTTTGATTATACTTCTAGGGTAGGTAGATAAATCAAGAACATTGTCCCCTTGTGCATCGTACTTTCCACTTCTATTTTACCTTGATTCAGACGAACCAGTTCGTTCACCAAATGTAGCCCAAGCCCCGTTCCTTTTTCACCTTGAGTTCCTTGTTCGCTCTTATTTTTTTGTAATTCAAAAATACTTTGAATTTTTTCCGAAGGAATCCCTACTCCAGTATCTTTCACAAAGAGTTTAATAAATTTTTCTTCTGCTTCCGCACCTATTGTTATCGTGCCTTCCTTTGGCGTATATTTAATCGCATTATCGACTAAATTCCTGATGATGGTATTCAGTGCATTTTGGTCTGCATAGGCATAAATATATTCTGGCACTTCTATTCTTAATTGTAGTTGTTTATCATCTAGCATAGCGCCAAAAAACTCCTTAACCCCTTCGGCTATTTCTAATACTTGGATTTCTCTGGGTTGATAAGGCATGACATCTCTTTGGGTAAGCGCCCAGTTCAACAAATTATCCGTTAGTTTGCTCAATGCATTGGCATTGTCTTCTAGGTTTTTACCTAGCCCCTGAATACGGTCAAAATCTTGTTTTTTGATTAGGTAATTTATCTTTTTGGTAATCCCCCTGAAAGCGATGGCCGGTTTTCTTAAATCATGTCCTACAATAGCAAAAATCCTTGATTTGACAGCATCCTGTTCTTTGAGTTTTTCGGTCTGTTGCCGAATGGTTTCTGTTCTACGGAGTACTTCTCTTTCTAGAGTCTCATTTCTTTTTTTCAAATTATATAAATGCCATCTATAATACCCTAAAATCAATAACAACGAACCTAATACACATAAACCTATAAACCAAAATGATTTATAAAAAGGCTGAAGCACTTTTATGTTCAAAACCCTAGGTTCGTTGGACCAATTCCCTCTGCTATCTGCTCCAAGGATATGCAATCGATAATCCCCAGCAGGTAAGCGAGTGAACCGTTTGCGCCCATTCTTCCCTAGAAACTCCCAATCATCTTCATATCCTTCCAACCATATTTTATATTTATTCCCTTCACTTCTAATGTAAATCGGTAGGCTAAACTCTAGCTCAAAGTAAGATACATCCACTCCTATCTCTATTTCATCTTTATAATTCAGACCAACCGTTCTCACATCAAAATCCTCCTTGCTGGAATCAAACTGCAAAAACTTGGTCAACACAACTTTTGGAACATCAGCCGACTGGAGCAAATCTTCGGAGCGAAAGGCATTAAGACCATTCATCCCACCAAAATAAATTCGCCCTTTATAATCTTTGTAAAAGGAGTAGCGGTTAAATTCATAATGAGAAATACCATCTTCCACCGTATATACCCCAAAAGTTTTATTCTTATAATCAAAAGAAGCCAAGCCATTGAATGTACTCAACCAATATAGGCTATCGTTTTCGGCGACAATACCACAAACGTCGTTATTGGGCAAGCCGTCTTGTTTAGTAAAAACCTCTACTTCTCCAGTGGTTCTATCGATTATATTCAGCCCCGTCCTTGTCCCGACCCACAACTTCCCATCGGTAGCTTCATGAATCGCATAGATATAATTGCTGGACAATACATTATAATCACCTCCTTCCATTTTCCAAACATCCACATCTTTGGTCGCTCGGTCAATCTCAAAAAGTCCATTCTCTGTCCCGACCCAGAGATGTCCGTCTTTAGTTTCCTCAAAAAAAATCGGAAGACTTTCTTTAAATGGATTATGCCCCTCTTTTGATTCAAATTGATTGAAGGTTTGTTTATCAGCATCTAACTCTATAACTGACCCTCCTACCCCATTGTACTCCCCTTGTCCAACCCAGACAATCCCGTCAGAATCCATTGTGAAACCTCGGACAGATTCGCCAAAAGAATAAGACAAGGCTCTGCCAGTCTTTATGTTTATTTTAAAAACTTTACCCCCAAAGTCCCGACAAGAGTAGCCCCATAAATAACCATCTCTAAGTTCTATCGGACCGCCGCAAGTCAATTTAATTACCTCCCCTGTTAGTGAGTCTCGAACGATAAATTCTTTGACCGTTTCTGTTTCCAAATCCAGTTCATACCATTTATCGACCATATATACAACAAACAATCGCCCCTTTTTATCCCCCACTATCCCTTGGATGGGATTCCCCCATTTTTGCCCTGCGATAAGCTTTCTCGTCAAGAAAGATTTTATTTTATCTTGCTGTTGCTCCACCAAATGTAGTCCAAGATAGGAACCCATATAAATCGCCTTCTCGAAATCATTGCTCTCGAAGCAAATCAGGCGCCGTTCTTCCTTCGTCAGGTTCTTTAAATCATGGATTTCTTCGGCTTTATCTAATAAATAGATGACTTTTACAAATGCATCTTCATTAATATCTGCGAATAATAAATTCCCCTGTTTATCTTCCGAAACAGTTCCATAAGTTCGCTCAGTAGGTATCCTATCGAATAAGGTCAATTTATTATAAGGGGGCTTGGATTGATACATTCCTCTTCTATCCTCGAAGCTCAACCACAAGGTACTGTCCTGGTCTAAATGGAAAACCGTTTTAAAAAAATTATCTCTACGGAGGGATTCACCTGTAAAAGGCAGTTGGATTTTATTATTTAATTCTCCCTTATCATCAAACAGCCATAAGTCTCCTTGCCGAGTGCTAATGAAGAATAGTTTTTGATTTCCATCAAAAAGGAACTGGGTAGATTTATGTTCTATTCTTAAACCTTCGGGCAACTCAAAGAGCTTATCAAATGTTTTGCTTTCGTATTTATATACACCTGCACGACCAGACTTAGGTTGTGCGAGGAAAAAGAAAGCGTCAGAAGTAATACTCATCGCTACAATGTCAGTAGCCAAACCTAATTCTTGCTGCACAGATATTTTCTCAGCTGTTCCTGTTTCACAGGAGAAAATATCTATAAACTCAAATTGATTTTTATACTGAAGTACTAAGCGATCCTCCGTCCATTGATATAATTTTTCAATATCATTGGCATTGATTTTATTGCTATTTCGTTTTTCATTATTGTAAATCAAAAAAGACGTGCCATCATACCTATTCAACCCATTGGGCGTTGCCAACCACATAAAACCCTGCCGATCCAGCAGGATGTCGTTGACGATACGGTCGGACATTCCATTGTCAATCGTCAGATACTCCGTTTTACCAAATTCGACTTGAGCCGAAGAAAGACAGGGATTACCTAAGTAAGCAATCCAAACAATCAGAAAAGAAGCGAGTATTTTAAAGCGCAGTTCTGGCATCTTTCAAAGAAATAAGCTTTTGTTTTTGTGTATTTGTAAGAGTAAAACAACTAAGATGCCCTCCAAGTCATTTCAAAAATAGACCTAAATGGGGTTAAAAACAAATCTATTTTCCATCTAAAAGAAAAGAGCTCCCTTGTTGACAAGGAAGCTCTCGAATCGTTATTTTATAACAAATATTAGTTAGGGATAAACTCGTAACCGTACTGGGCTTGTTTCAACTTCAAGACAACGATATAATCACCAGGCCCAGGGCTAGGGATATTCGCCCCTCCATATTCCATGATTCCATTCGTATCATCATCCCCTAAGTCCAAATCCCATGCATCATTGGCCCTGAACTTCAGTTCGCCTGTACCTAGTGTCACAGCAGTTCTCCACGTATCCGTTGCAGGGTCGTAAACTAGGTCAGTATCCGTATCCCAACCACCTGGGGTGGCATCACCTACAACGCCCCAATTCGCCAATTCAGCCGAATAGGTCAAATTGTTCAAATCAACATTGAGCCTATAAGTACCTGCTGCAGCTACTTCGATATTGTCTCCTCCAGAATCAAGGATGCCATCAGCTCCCGTATCGCCCCAGTTTACATCCCAGTTTGGCCCTTCAGTGAATTTAAACAAGGTGTTTGGGTCTGCAAAATGTGCATACCCTTCAAAGGTATTGTCTGATTCTACTGAAAAAATAACTGTGTTTTCATTAGCAGGATCCCAGCCTTGGTAACCTCCCGGGACATAAAGGACAGGGTAATCTACAACCTGCAAGAATGGATTAATTGTAACAGGTACAGCACTAGATGCCAATGCGCCAATATCTGAATTAGCACCATCAATACCAACTGCTGTTGCCATTACTCGCAATTGCATAGAGTTAGGAGCTTGTACAACTGCTTCTAATGCGGTCATACCTGTATTTAAATCTCCATGTGTGAAAGCAACAGATGTTGAGTTCGTTGTCGCTAAGTTAAAAGGAGCACTAAAATCTCCACTAGCAAAATCTAGTTGAATAACATATTCTACTGCTGCATCATATCCGAAATCAGCAGCTTCCCATGTCATAGACATTACCTCCTGCCCTAGCATACTCTCGTCTAACGTATAAGACGAGTTAGCGGCTGGTGCGGTAATTGTAGGAGCTGTATCTGCACTGAAGTTAGGGAAGGTAGTTTCCTCCAAACATCCAGCAAGCAATACTCCAAATAATAGGAAATATATATACTTGATATTTTTCATTTTAATTATTTATTTAAAATTCAAACAAACATAAAAAGATGCTGGAAGCAAGTTAGCCTCCAGAATCTTTTTTATATAATGATTAATAGCAATTTCCTCCTTCAGTCCACTGCTCTAGATTAGGATTAGCCCCTAAGTCAGAAGTCGGCACAGGGAATACATCATAGCATTCGCTTACTTC
This sequence comes from Saprospiraceae bacterium, assembly GCA_020630355.1. Classification (GTDB taxonomy): domain Bacteria; phylum Bacteroidota; class Bacteroidia; order Chitinophagales; family Saprospiraceae; genus JAHDBJ01. Next base: position 156 of record JAHDBO010000055.1, on the reverse strand, counting down.
ACGCCCTTCTACTACACCACCTTTCAATGGCCAATGATAAGTCGTATTACTGAATCTTCCGTAACGAATCAAATCCGTACGACGGTGTCCTTCCCAATATAATTCTCTTGCTCGTTCATCTAAAATAAAATCAAGTGTCAAATCCCCCTCAGTTAT
>JAHDBO010000054.1 GCA_020630355.1 Saprospiraceae bacterium | reverse complement strand
GCCACCGCTACGATATGTCGCACATCCGCCAAGCGTCTATTCCTAGCAAATTCTAGCAATACCGCCTCTTTCAATCGCACTTGTAGCTCCACCTCACTTTCTGCGACCGCATCCAAGCCCATACTCGGGACAATTCCCCAGTAATTTTCCTCTGATTCTTTTTTGTATAAATAAAAAAAGCTCAGCTCAAAGGCAGGGTAGCTCATCCTGTCTTTGGCAGCAGGAAAATCGATATTGATTTTACTTTGGTGAAAATCACCTTTATTGTACTGATTGAGAATTGTAGCGTAATTGCCTTTGTCTATTACTTTTTTTTGGAAAGCCGACCTAAAATACTCCGCCAATCGCCCAGACCTTGCCCCAGGTATCAACACTTCATCATCCATCAAAGGAACGGTTACCGTTACACCAGATTCCATTTTTAGATGGATACTTTGGAAAGGGATTTTGAGAGTATGTGCCATTGGAAATTTGAATGAAACTAAAGTGTTCATAAAAGTAAGCAATTACCATTATTTTAAAGATAAAATCAGCTGCACTCTACAACTCCTATTGAATAATTAAAGTTGTTTGTATTTAGGTAATGCTGGATATAAGTAAGTGCTCAAACATGAATAACATGATAGAACTATGAACGACCTTTTACAACAGTTTTCTACTCGCCTTCTTCCGACTGAAAGATTTGAGGCAAGATACTTGCTTTGATACCCGAGCGAATCGCGCCCCACCATTGATGAAAAATAGACCGACGCCGGTCTCTTTCGTAGTAGATCGACTTTGCTTCGACCTGACCTTTCCTAGTGTTGCTTTCATTTCTCAAGCCTAAGTTGATTAGACTTGAAAGCAGTTTTTTCCTTTCGTTATTTTCATCCAACAACACAATTTTTAGACTGTCGTACTGCATTGCCAAAACGCCCTTCACGTAAGAATTATTCCCATTGAAATCGAATGTCATCCGCTCCAAACTTCCAGACGCTATGTTGAAATTGGGCTTGAACCCAAATCTGCCATTCAAATCTGGCAGATAAGTCCGCCCTAGGACACCTTGGACGCCATAGGAATAATCAGAGCAACTGAGACAGAGGTTAATTCGCGCTTTCAAAGAAGATTCTTGGGCAAAAACAGCCTGCACTTCAATCTGCATTTGTGGGTTTTTAGCTACCTTTTTTTCTAGGTTTGTAATGTTTGACAACGTAGCGTATATATTCTTGAACCCGATATCGAGTACATCTAATTTTTTTGATGTATTGAGCGAAAGTGCTATCAAACTTCTTTTGATTTTAAGAATTTTAATATCAAGAGGAAGCCCTGATTGCATTATCAACTCATTCAAAAAAGGCTTATAGCAACTTTCACATAGGTCTTTTCTTTCTTCTATCAAGACGTGAAGGTTCACGTTATCTACGACCATAGTATCAGAGAAGAAAGCATTTTTCTTTAACAAAGCCTCCATGTCAAATCCTATTAACTCTATCTGCGGGAACTTCGCTTCTAGTCTATCCAATCTATACGGAATGTGGTTGATCCAATCCTTTTCACTGTGCAAAGGAATCAATTGAAGCCCTTGAATTAATAGTGAGGCTTTTTTTTGGTTGGCATTGATGCCTTTCCATTGCCAGCGGTGCATATTGCCTCCTTTTTGCCATTCCCCGTCTCGCATTGAAAGAGCAATATCTTCGAAGGAGACAGAGTCAATAGGCGAGCCGATTGGTAATCGGAACTGACTTATATTCAGGTTGATACCATTGGCTCGAAACCGAGAACCGTTTAGCTCTTGATAAGTTATATTAGCTTCTGTCAGGGATATTTTTTTTACGGATACTTTGCTAATTTCGATGCTGGTGTCTGGATTTGCCCCTTCTTTAGGGAGTTCAGCGTTAAGTGGGGCACTAATTTCACCTACGACGCCTTTTAAATGGATTTTGTCCATCTCCAAAAAACCCTCATAATACAGTTTAGACCAATTAATACCACTTAATTCAACAGAAGAAGAATTCAGTTCAACGGAGCCGTTCTCACCTATGAAATTGATGTCCGAAAAGGATATACTGCCTGCTGCGATGCTTACTTGTACGCCCTCAATTTCAACGGTATTTAATAGCCGAACCGTTTTCAATATTTGCCGCCGGACATAGTCCGACAATACAACATTGCCTAGAACCAAAAATAAGAAGAGGGTTAGTAAAGACACCGCAATTTTTATCCAGTATTTATTCTTCACGACTTTTTATTTTTAGAAAGGATAACCGATAGCTATATTATAAATTAGGTTTTCGTTTCTCCAATTGTTATCACCAAAATCAAAACGGTCAAAACTCCACTGAAAGTCCTCATTGAAATAGGGCTTCCTGACCGGAGTGGCTATGTCCAACCTTAACACGATAAAATCAATGTCCAACCGCAGTCCTATTCCAGCACCAATGGCTATCTGTTTGTAAAACCTATCAAACCTGAAATCCACATTCAGTCCTTCCGAATTGTTCATCAACCATACGTTGCCAGCATCCACAAAAAAAGCACCTTTGAAATACTGCCATATCCCGAAGCGATATTCCACACTCATCTCTAGCTTGATATCTCCCGTCTGGTCGATTGCTTGCCGTTCTACCCCAACTTCTGGCGCTGACTCCCTAGCGAAAGAGCCTGGTCCAATTCCTCGCAACCTAAAAGCCCTTAGACTGTTGGCGCCACCGACAAAAAACTGCTCAATGAATGGAAGAACATCTGAATTACCGTAAGCAACACCTAGGGCTGGTGAAAAACGAAGCGCCAGAAGATTGTTTCCAAAACTTTTGTAAGTTCTCAGATCCAGCTCAACCGAAGTAAACTGAGCATAGGGCATTGTGAAAAGCTCTGCCCTGCCCTCTTCATCTTTAGGTAGACCGAACACCTCGTCTGCCAATTGCAGCAAATTGCCAGAGGTGCGGATATTGCCCCTGAAGTACAATCTAGGATCCGTATCTTGCTTAGTAAGCACGTAAGAATAGTCCAGACCAGCTATCAACCTGTTCTGGAAGCTTTCTTTAAGTCTTTTTTGTACATTGAGCAGACTATCAAATCGTTCGGATACCTGAAGGGTCTGTACTCGATTGAGGCTAATAGGATAGAGCGTGTGTTGTTTTTCAGAAGTTTCCAACCATTGATAGCCAAACTTCACATTCGTCGAGTTAAGCGTGAAAAGACCACTCCTCCTTTGGAAATTATTACCGATTGTCAGACTAGTGCGAGGGACGTGTCGCCCAGAGTACCGCTTCACCTTAAAAGGAACGATAAACCTTGGAATCGAAAAACCGGCCTCAAAGCCGATATCGAATGTATTGATGAACGCCAAATTGTTGCCTATCTGAGTTTCTACCCCTAGGGATAAATTCGTATTGAACTGAACAGCTTTTTTGAATAAGTTAAGATGCCGATAGTTGGCAGACACTGCCGTGCCATAAAATCCACCAGACCGATTGTTAAGCTCAAGGTCAGCGGAGACTTTTTGATTGAAGTCAGGTGTCAGGTAAAATATCCTGTCCAATACTGGATTCAGAGAGTCTCCTTTCTGTTGGTACTTTAGATTGACAAATTTGAAGACCCCTAAGTCCAACAGATGGTTGACTGAAATATCCTGTCTTTCTTTTTTGACAATCTCGCCCTCACTTTGCAAAATCATCCTATCGAGTACCTTATGAGCTATTAAGTGTTGACTCTCCACCACCTTCATTTCAGGTGAATAATATACGGTGTCCAGTTGTTGAGTATTCACAGGTTCGGTTAAGTTGTAGTTCGGGAATACGGTCGTCTTACCTAACTTGAACTGGACATGATCCCCACTATTTTCTGGAGGTTTCACCCTGATATAAAGGTCTGCATTGTAGTTTCCAACGATAGTATCCAAAAAATAGTAAACAAAGTTTTCATTGAATTGCAGATAACCCGCTTTGAGTGCCAAATCGTTGATTCGCCTGCGCTCTTTGGCAAGGAGTGGCTCATTATAAAAGTCCCCTCTCACTAAAAGGCTCTCCCCCTTGTTTTCATGTACCAGACGACCTATATTAGTTGAATCGTCTGGAAGATAGATTTCCCTTATCCTATACTGCCCATAAGTCCTCAAAAAATACTTCATCTCGATTTCTTTGCCATTGACGGTCGTGTCTATTTCCACATCCGAGCGAAAAAAACCATTGTCTTTGAGCAGTGTTTTCAACCTCATCCGATTGCGGGACTGAGCCTGTGCATCATACAAGGCGGGGGCCTTGCCTAAGTTGCGCTGCAACCATTTCCTGATTCCCTTTTCTTTTTTAGAAGTTTCGCCCCACTGGTACAACCATGTACTGAGATTCAGACCGCCAGAACTGGGCTGTGGCTTAACTGTATTGGTCAATTCAGATTTGAATTTTTTTTCATTTCTTATTTCCTTGGGATTTTCAAATTCTATCGTGGTTTTCGTGATGAGCAGCTCTCCGTCATCAAGATTTTTGGTGATGTTGCATCCACAAAAAACTCCAATACCTACTAGTAATAATAATATGTTATACCGTTTTGTCATTATTGTTTTCCAAATGATTTTGATACTGAAATACCAACCCCCGTTTTAACAGAGTTCTCCTCGTTCAAAACATCAAAGTCGCTTTTTCTAAATACTTTCAATATGTAGGGACCAGTAGGGGACAATTTATAATTCAGTACAAAATTGCCTGCCACCTGAGAAAAACCAGTCGTATTTGAAGTGCTGTTCACTTCGACGTTGCCCCCTGCTTGCAGACTCAACCTATCGCTGAACTGTTTGGTGACACCTACCCCTAGCTCTGTTATAGTTGCGCCAGATCCTTGGTTGGCATACTGTGATTTATAAGAATTCAAATCAAAATTCACCTCCACTCCCGAGATGTACTTGTCTGCAAGTTGATTGAGTTGTTTGGACACAAACCGGCTCATGCTTCCATACACGATGGATTCGCCAGCATCGCTGATATTGGTCGACCTGCCTGATGATATAAAACCATTGAATAAAATCAAACCAAACACCTGCTTGTTCATTTCTGTTTGGTTATTGCGCAACTCAACCAGTTTGCGCTGGATTTCACTATTTATAACACTTGTCTCAGACTCAGGGAACTCTAAATTGAATTTCATTCTGGGTTCAGCAATATTGCCCGCAATACCCAAGAGAACGTCTACTTGCTGGCGTCTTTGTGCGAAGGCAATTTCTTGGTCGGACAAAGTCGTTTGACTACCTACCAAGTCATAAGGAGTCGCCTCAGTGCTATATTTCGCTGTAACGTCAAATCGGGCATCCAGTGGGTCGCCATTAAAAGTAACCGTACTTCCTTTCACCAGCTCAAAATCACGTTTCACCAAATCCGTATACGAAAAACGGTATTTACCGGAATCAACGACATAGGTGCCAAACATATCTATAGTCCCCGACGGCTTCAAGTTTACAATCATGTCGGAGGTCCCTCGACATTCCAACAAATCCCCCGTCACTGGGTCAACGATAACCCTAAAAATTGCTTTCTCTGAAAGTTCAAGGTTCAGGTTGACTTCTGCAGCTAGAGAAGATTCCACCTCGTACAAGTTGAGGTCTTGAGAAACCGTATCCTGCCGAAGAGTGTTGGGGTTACCAAAAATGATATACTTCTCTTCTGTAAAACGTTCTTCTCCTCCAAAGGCGGATACGTTAAGTTCAGCATTTTCCAGGGTAGTGGCATACACTTCGATTTTTGGCAAATCAACTGGTCCCTTGACAGTTGCAGTAGCTTTCAAAAAAAGTTTGCCATAAAAAAGTTCGTTGTCTTTCGATTCCGTATTCAGAAAAGTGAAGCGATTGGTTCTAAGCCTAATATCCAGAGTTAATTTATCAAAAAAATCATGCTTGATCCTTCCGCTGACGACTGCCTCATCCCCTCTTGTATCTTCTAGAACCATTGAACCTAGGTCAATAGTTTGATTGTTCAGTTTTACCATGCCTTCCCTTACCGTATAGCGGGCTTGTGTAAAATCAATTTTAGTACTGGCCCTGTCCAGTTGGATAGTACCGTCAATAAGGGGTTTTTGGGTACTGCCTCCTATGTCGACCACAGCATTTATAGTCCCCTTACTTTTACTAATCAATCCAGGCAAAAATGGATCGATCAACCGCATTTCTAGTTTGGGAATGTCCACTTTCAAAGCTACTGCCCCTGAGCTAATGTTGTATTCGCCTAGAGCTTTTATATCATTGTTCCGTCCTTGCAGCCCGATGTTGATATCAATGATTTGCGATTGGTTCTCTTGAGCGATGTCAATCGCCAATTCACCGACAGGCTCCTCGTTTAGGATAAGGTTAGGGATTTTTATCACTGCGGTGTAGTGTAGATTTTCTAGCGGATCTTTTACTACTACTTTTCCATTGACGATCCCGTTTAGATTGACATTCTCCAAACTAGCTAGTTTAGTAATGTCATTGATTTGAAAGTCATTGAAAACAATCTGGATTGGGGACATTTTGCTTTCACCAATATCGGCAATGCTCTGTATTTGCAGCGATTGTGCTTCTTGACTGATAGTCAATTGATCGATATGAAGTGCGTTTTTTTTAAAACTTAGTTGGTTTGCCTCATCAATTTCCCACTTATTATCATTCACTGTCAAATCTCTGTCTAGCTCTAATCTATAGGATTCAGGTGTGTCATAGACAACTGCCTTCAAATCAAGAAGGTTGGCAATCGTATCATTTTTCACTTTCAAAGAAGTGTACATGCTATCATTGAGCATATCAGCACGCAGCAGTATGCTCGGAATATTCACCTTATCATTGACGGCAAAATCACGGACAGATAGACTGTTTCTCAAGGACTTGGCATCTCCGACCAATGATAGATTGACCGCTTCTACTTTCATGTCATTTATAAGCAATTTTTCTATGTTCATTTTTAAATCCAGTTCTTTTTCCATCGAATCGAATTTCCCGCTCAGTACTGCTGTTTCAAGATATTCCAACTGTGGGGAGAAGAGCGCAATTGGCTTCGCATTCATTAACCTGAATTCCAGTTCAAATTGCTGTGGCTTGTCAATTTCTTGGAAATCGACGTAGCTTTTCTTGTTGCCAACCAATTTTTCCAATGGGAAATATTCGTTGAGATAGGCTGTTATAAGCGTTGGCAATTCTTCTAGATCATAATCCCCCTCTATTGTCCCCCCTAAAAACGAAGACGACAAGCTAAGCTGCCTTTGACCCGAGGCTTTCAAAACAGCTGCGAGGGTCAGAGAATCTTCATGAAAATAGCGTTCTCCATTGCTTATAGAAATATTTGCCAAATGGGCCCTTCCCTCAAAATCATTAATTTTTCTACCTTTAAAGTTCATGTCCATTGTTGCACTAATGGATAGGTTTTCCCCCGTCATATTGAGTGCAGCGAGATTGAGCGTATCCAACTGCATATCGAAGTTATATATCGGGTTTTGCTCATTGAAACTGGCCGTTCCTTCAAAGTCAAGGCTTACATTCTCATCTTTGATGCTTAGCGCACCGTTGAAAACACCTCGATTCAAGGTGCCGTTTATCATTATATCCTTATATTCATATTCTGCATAGTCGAGCGACTCTACTCGAACATCCATATTCGCATCTAAAGTACTAATAGAAAAGCCCTGTCCTTTGACATTTGCCCTTAGGCTGACCCTGTCCAACTGAAGGCTATCCCCTAGTAATCTTCCGAGCAAAAAGTCTTGCAATTCAAAGTTCCCGTCATATTCTGCAGAAGCATAATCTTGGTCAAAAACCATCGCTATATCTGAATCCAATGCCCCCAGCGCTGTGTCCAAGCGACCGACCAATTCAAAATCTCTTGTCGTACCTTTAAACTTGCCCTCGTATTTGATGTGACCGAGTGTGTCCAGCATGGACGGAAGAGGATTTTTGATAAAGCCTTTCAAATCGTCAGCTTTGGTGTATAGTTGTTCTATTTTTAGGTCGAAAAAAGGTTCTTTTTTATTGACCAAATGATTGATATCCCCTGAAAGCTCGAAGCCTGTACTAGCTTCAGTGTTAAGTTTGAAATCAGATAAGCGGAGCGAGTTGAGTTTGCCTTTGATAAGACCACTGATGTTAAAATCCCCAAAATTGCTCAGCCCTTCAGGCAAAGACAAGCCCTCTAACAAATTGGATACTTTCAGGTAAGAAGTATTAAGCTTATGTATTTCCAGGTTCGCCTGCAACGCTTCAGGGTCGGTCATGTCCATAATTTTTCCGTCAACGTGCAAGGATATCACATTTGGTATTTCTGCTTTGAGCGAATTGACATCCAAAGCCTTGAATGTGCCACTAGCCTGTCCGTCTAAATAAATAGATTTGTTATTGCTGAGGTTGATAAAAGGCACGTCTCCTATGAATTTTCTAAAAAAATAGAGGTCTCTAGAGCCGATATAGGAATCATTGAATTTGGTGGAAAAGCGCGTACGGTCGAATTTTTGTATCAAATCGCTATAAACATTCATTTCGAGGTGGGTGGTATTCTTGAATTTACTGTAAGGAGTCTCAAAGTACAGGCTTTCGATCACAGCTCGTTGCTCTGTAAGTGTTAACTGGGTCTTGAAATCGTCCACTGTGAAGCCACTTTGTTCCTCTAGTTTGATTTCCATAATTTCAATACTAATGTCACTAGAACCCCAATTAAAATCTCCGCATTTAAGACTGTGGATGTCCAGGTCAATATCTTGGTCATTAAAAGAACTGCTTGATGCGACCGCTCCCATATCATTAAAATGGAATTTGGTATCGGAGAATTGAAGCGTGGCGAGCTTTATATCCCAACCAGTGTAGGGAAAAGGAATGGTTTGCGAACCTTTGATTTTTGTATCTTGTTCCTTTTCGAGTGGGGTATAATCGGGTGAAGCCTCGCCCAAATAGATGTCAACTTCCGTATTTGCCAAACGAACAACATCCAAGTCGAGCAACTGATTAGACAAGTCTAACTCGTTCAGTTCTATTCGGAGATCGTCTAACAACGTATTGATATTCATACCAGCATACTGGTCGTCAAAATGAAAATCTACCTCTTTCAAGGACACATCATTCAGACTGAATTTCCAGTTAGCAGCATTTGTATCCTGCTCTGTGTCGGGGCTGCTCGCAAAGGCATCCAGTATAAAGTTATAATTGAAAACACTATCCACTTTACTACGGGAAAGCCGAAGTTTTGCCTTTTCCAGCGATACATCATCAAGATAGATCGCTTGCTGAAAAAGGGAAAAGAAACCAATATCTACTTTGAGCTCTTTCGCATAGAGAAGCGTGTCTTGCTGTTTGTCTTCAATGTAGATACCTTCTAGTGAGACCGTTTTGAAAAAATCTATATCAACCTTTCCGATGCTAACTTTGGTATCCAACGTTTTGGAAAGCTCCTTGGTGACTTTATGAATCAAGCCATTTTGTACCGATGGGAACTGGATCGCCGTCCAAACCACTAAAAAAAGAGCTATTACAAATAACAAAAACAACAAAATGTACCTGAATAACTTTTTTAAAAAAACCATATAATCTCTTCGTATTTACAAATGGGTTAAAACTATGACGGTTTTGTTCGAGAGAACAGGCAGAAAACGATACAATGTAGCACGATAACAGCAAAATAAACCTTAAGAGTCTTTATTCTAAAAGCCTGAAATCAAGCATAAAGTTTGATCGTGTTAAAATCTATGTGTTTTTTTTGTTGGTATACCTAAAAGAACGCTTGACCCATTTAGGGTTTTAAGTTGAGAAAATCTATAATTTCATCTGATAGTTTTTACTGGTATTGATGTACTGATGAAACTTACCATTCGTAATTAAACATTGTTGCCCAGAATTTTTTTCAACATTATAGTAGATTTTAGTAATTAGTCTTTAGATATTAGATTGAAAATCATCTTTTTATACCCTACTTTTTTTACCAAAATCGAACATAGAATAATGTCTAGTAAGTGCTAGGACAAAAATAAGTTCCTTTTTTGACCAAGCAGATTTTTTATTCA
>JAHDBO010000053.1 GCA_020630355.1 Saprospiraceae bacterium | reverse complement strand
CTTGGTATTTTACTCAGCGAGAGCTATTGCAAAAGAATGGATTGCTGGATTTGGAGCACACTTGGCAAGCAAAATCAGGCGCCGAATGGCGGATTAACGGAGCAATTAAAGTAGTGGAGGTCAAGGCATAATTTATCAAACTAAAAAAACCTTCCATGGAGTTATACGATAAAATACTAGCCTCTGTAGCTTTTATCCAAAGGCGTTGTGCTTGGCGGCCTAGCGTAGGGATTGTCCTCGGGACTGGCTTGGGCGCTTTAGCGGATGAAATCGAAGTAGAAGCCCGTATTCCATATCAAGAAATACCCCATTTTCCTGTCTCCACAGTGGAGAGTCATAAAGGCGAGTTGATATTGGGGACACTTGCTGGAAAGAAAGTAGTAGCGATGTCGGGGCGTTTTCATTACTATGAGGGCTATTCGATGAAGGAGGTCACTTTTCCCGTAAGGGTGATGAAATTCTTAGGAATAGAAACGATAATCATTTCCAATGCAGCAGGCGGAACGAGTGCAGGTATCGAAGCGGGGGATATTGTATTTATAGAAGATCACATCAACTTACAACCCGAAAATCCACTCCGAGGCGAGAATGATGAACGTTTGGGGCTTCGTTTTCCTGATATGTTGGGTACTTATGACCAAGACCTCATCGCCCGCGCCCAATCTATCGCAAAACAAAACAAGATCAGGACGCACACAGGAACTTACGTAGGGCTACAAGGGCCCAACTTAGAAACACCTGCCGAGTACCGTTACCTGAACACGATCGGTGGGGACGTAGTGGGTATGTCTACTGTGCCAGAAGTGCTGGTAGCACGGCATAGTGGACTGAAAATTTTTGTCCTTTCGGTCGTCTCCAATAAGTGCTTCCCCATAGAGGAAATCACAGAAACGACCCTAGAGGAAGTGATTGCCGTAGTCGGCAAAGCAGAACCAAATGCCACGTTAATCGTCCGAGCGTTATTAGAATCTATCTAGTTCTATTTAGATAACGATTGCTTCTTTCTATAGCATTATCTCGAATGCTTTTATAGAAGAGATTGAAGTCTGCGATATGGTAGTTTTTTGTCCAAATCAGGAAGCTCCAAGGGAATTTTGGCTTGTTGATCCAGAGAATACCGTCCTGTACTCTTGCACCGACTAAGTTTGTTGTGAAACCTGCGTCAAAATCTCTAAGGACAGCCCCTTGATTCATTATTTTGGGTGCGAGGGAGGTATCAGTAGTCCAACTTAAAGGATTGGTGACCGCAAAATTATTTCCTTTTTCATGTTTTTTAGGGTAACCGCCCTCTTTGAAAGTTCGCCAAGTACAGAAGCAATTTGTATCGAATTCATCCTGACAAACAGGTATGTTTTTAAAGTAATCTTTAGGAACAGGCATCCCAACAATGTAAGCGGCAACCAGTTTTTCTTGTAGTGGTTTTCCGTCAAAAAACGCTCGCATCAATGGACCTGCATGGGTCGTACCTTGGCTATGTGCAGCAATGATAATCGGACGGCCATCATTATAGTTTTCTAAATAGTACTCAAAAGCAGCTTTGACATCTTGATAAGCTAGAGCAAAGGCAGCTTTTGCTTTGGCTCGATTTTTTTCCTTTGGATAGTAGGATTTGATATGTGCTTGGCGGTAGCGCGGGGCGTAAATTCGCCCTGCTCCGTTGAAGGCACTAGATTGGTGTAAGATAGTACCGTTGTCGGTACTAGCGTTTAGTTCAGCATTGTCGATAGGGCCATTCCACCAATCGTTGATTTTTTTTCTTTGGGTATAAGTGGTTGGATGGATGAAGAATACATCTACCTCGGCTTCTGCTTGTCTATCTTTAATACTGCTATCGGGTACTCTATCGGAATTGTCTTGCTTGCTGGGTAAGGATGCCCAATGGTCGGGATTGGAATAGTCAGGTGCAGCAGGCACGTTTTGGGCTTTCGCCAAAAAAGGAAAGCAAAGGATACAAACGATTAAGAATCTCATTAGGGATAATTTAGAAGACGATGTTTGAGAAAGACTCGCATATAGAACAGATCTGGTTGGATTCTGTTCTCGGATAGTTTCTAATTTATGGTGCAATCAAAATGATGGGGAAGGTGTTTTTTTTCAGACGTTTATCACTTTTGTAATACAACATGTAGAGACCTGGTCTGAGCCCGTTTAAATCCAGATCTATCGTCCAACTGTCGTTGGGGGTGATATTAGGTTGATGAAAAACTTTCCTGCCCATTGTGTCAAAGATGAAAAGATCTGCTCTTTCAAAAAGGGTGTTAAATATACTGATTTTGACATTCCCAGGGCTTGGATTGGGGTAAATCACTAAGTTGCTGGTCAATTGGTAGGCTTCTTCTACGGCGAGGAAGGTCGCCATAATACCGCCTGTTTGGGAGATAAGGCTTAGCCGATAATAATTGAAGCCTAGGTTGTGGGTTCTATCAATGTATCTATAAAACCCAGTCTCTGTTGCTTCTATTTTTGAAATTTCTGCTATTTGAACGTATGCTGCTCCATCGGGCGAACGTTCTAAAATAAAGTAATTGCCTTCCGAGTCGATATTCCGATTCCAGCTCAACTTGATGCCATTTCCTTCTTGAAACTCTGCACTGAATTCTTCTGCATAGCAAACAGATAGCCTGATTGCTAGAAGGATTAAGCAAAAGCATATTTTGAGGGGGGACATAGCACTACGTTTTCTGACCAACAATCACTTGATGCCAATCCGCTGGGTCTAAATATCTTTGCGCAAGTTGTCGAATTTCTTTTGGACTTATATTATTGATGGTGTCAACCAATCCCTTAAAATAAGCCTCGTCCAGCTCGTTAACTGCCAGCGTTTTGACAACTTCTGCTACATTAAAAGCACCGTCTATCCAGTTGAGCATTGTTCCTTTTAGATAATTGCGCACCATTTGCAACTCTTTTTCGGAGACCAGTTCGGTACAAAGCCGATCCATTTCGTGATGGATTTCTTTTAATGTGGCATTTACATATTCTGTACCAATTTCTGTTCCAATTATGCACGAACCATCCACAATCATGGGCTCGATCATAGAGTAAATGTTATATGTATATCCTTTATTTTCACGGATATTCATCATAAGGCGTGAGCCAAAGTATCCCCCGAAGATAGTGTTGAGCATATACATTCCAAAGAAATCAGGATGGTGCCTGTTGAATAATTTACGTCCCAGACGAAGCGCAGATTGTACGGAGTTGGGTTTTTCAATGAAAGTAGATTGAACCTTTGGTATTGTAGCTGGATAAGGCAGTTCTCGTTTAGTACCTGATAAAATCCTTGGGGCTAGATCGTCGTTGATTTTTTGGATGATGTGCTGGTCAATTTTGCCACTAGCAATGATGATACAATGCTGGTCAATGTAATTGGTCTGGAAATGTTGAATAAGGTCTTCTCTATTTAAATCATCATAAATAGCGATGGAACTATTATATCCATAAGGATGGTCTTCCCCAAAAATTGATTCCGTAATCGTACGATAAGCAACAATATCACTTTTAGATAGGTTGATAGGTAATTGTTGCTTTTTTTCCTTGATATATTTCTGAAATTCTTCTTCAGGAAAAGTAGGATTACTGATAACATCAGCAAAAACAGGGAGCAATCGGTCGAAGTGTTTATTCATACCATACAAAACCAAGCTGGGTATTTCCAAGCTATGAGATTGACCTATTGTTCCTCCATAAAAATCGATATGTTCGGCTATCTCGGCACTACTTTTATTATTGGCGCCTTCTTTTAATAATTTTGCAGTAGTGTTAGCGACTTGGCGTTTATGTTCCATCCGTCGACCGGCATTGAAGATGACTTCAACCTTGAACACATTCTGCGTGCCCATATTGACGATATATAATGGAATACCATTAGCCAGGTCTATCTTCTGATAGTTGGGGAAGGTCAGATTGGAAATCTCTTGGATAGCTGGTGCTTGAAGCCTATTGAGCATTGGATGGTTTTCGTTTGTAAAAGTACTGGGGAGGAAACGTCTTTGAACCCCAAAAAGTTGTATGTGTTAAGCACTTACAGCTGCTATTTCTTTATCCACAAAGTACATATCAATAGCTCCTTTATTTTTAGCAGCTATCTGCCCACGATAAGTACAGTAGAAGTAAGATTGAATATGGTAAAAAGTGTCATTGGAGATATTGATACGGTTAGGTGCTCCACTAGACTCCATTCTAGAGGCGATATTTACCGTATCCCCCCATATATCGTAGGCGAATTTTTTTGTACCAACGACACCAGAAACAACTGCACCGGTATGAATACCTATTCTCGCCTCAAAGAATGGCAATGATTTTGCCTTTCGTTCTGCTTGATAGTTTTCTAGGAATACTTGCATCTCTGTTGCTGCCTTGACCATATCCAAAGCAGGGTTGACCCGACTATTGTCAAAACCATTGGCACACATATAAGAGTCTCCTATCGTTTTTATTTTTTCGATATGAAATTTAGAAATAATGGCATCAAACTCCTTAAAGCAATAATCTAATTCCTCGACAAGTTTTTCGGGACTCAATCGTTCGGATACTTTTGTGAAATTTTTGAAATCGGTAAATAGCACGGTGACATTTTCATGTCTACGAGCCTTGGCTTTGCCATTTTTTTTGAGTTCTTCGGCTATATTGGCTGGTAGAATATTCAAGAGCAGCCGTTCAGAATTTCCTTTTTCTTCTTCAATGATTTTATTTTTCTCTTCCAGTTTATCGTTGGCTCGTTGTTTTGTCTTGTACCTACTATAAAAAAGATAAGCTAGCATTAAGATAAGGATGGAAAGGCCAATCAAAGAGAAAAGCACAATTCGATTTTGCACCGCTCGGAGCTCGGCGTTTTGCAGCTCGAGTTCTGTTTTGGAGAGCTGTGTAGTGACTTCTGCTACTTCCGATTTTAGGTTTTCATTTTTATCCTTGACTGTTTTTAGTGTTCCCTCAATTTTATCTTTTTCTTCGCTCAATTCTGTCAGTGCTTCCTCTTTTTCATTCAATTCTGCTTCCGTTGCTTTTTTCTCCGTCGCTAATTGCTTAGTGGCTTTTGATAGTTGAGATTTATCTTTGTCTAGTTGGTTTTTCTCTTTGCGCAATGCGGCGATTTCACGTTCGAGTTGTCGCTTACTTTTCTCAAATTTTGCTTTCTCGACCTGAAAAGCCCGTTGTCGTTTCTTGAATTCTGAGTTTAGTTCCTGTTGCAAAGAGGCGCTACCGAATTTACGTTCTCTTTTAGCATAACTGATGAATTGTTGGTAGTACTTAATCGTTTGCTGGTTATTGCCGACAGCCTTTGATACGAGGATGAGGTGCTCCAAATTGTCTAATGCCAAATTGGTGTTGCCTGTTTGTTGTGCATAATTGAGACTTTCCTTGAATAAAGACAATGCTCTTCTTTCGTTTTTGAGCTTTCGGTTTCTCAAATAGAGCCGCTCGTCCCCGTCTCTAGTTGCCATTGCTTTGGCTTTGAGGTTGAGCGCCTGCGCTAGTCCTCCTTTAGAACCAACCTTGATGGCAAGTGCTTCCGCTTTATCGGCAAACTCATACACTTGGTCAGCGGATACTTTGAGCGCCGCTAATGCCATCTGATTGTAGATGAATATTTTTTCTTTTACGCCCGCGCCTTCTAGTTTTTTTTCTAGTTCAACAATTTTGTCCTGTTGCGCTAGTAGCAGTGTTGCATTTGCCGAAAGGCAAATCAATAAAATAATTTGGATGAATCGTGTCAATGATTTAGGCATTATTATGTAGCATGTCGATAAATAATCCCAACTTTGTACTATGATAGAAAATGCTGGAAATCTAGTTTTGTACAAAAATAATCAATTTATTGCTTTCAATAAACCTACTTCGATTCCTTCGCAGTCGGATAAGAGTGGGGATAAGTCACTTTTGGTTTACGCAGAGCAATATTGTAAACATTCATTGTACTTGTTACAACGTTTGGATAGACCTGCGAGCGGCGTCTGCCTTTTTGCGAAGAAAAAACAAGGGCAGCAGTATTTTGGGAAATTATTAGAAAAAAGAACCGTTACAAAATATTATTTAGCCGTTGTCAAGTCCGCTCCCGATACAGGAGCAAGCACCTTGCGCCATTTTCTGAAACGAGATGGTAAGCACAAAAAAGCAAGGGTAGAAAAAGAAGAGAAAGCAGGGTTTAAAGAAGCGGTGCTTCAATATGCTGTACTAGGCAAAAGCGATAATTACACATTATTGGGGCTACGCCTTGATACAGGGCGGTTTCACCAAATCCGTGCTCAATTGGCAGCAATTGGTAGCCCCATAAAGGGAGATGTGAAATATGGAGCTCGACGAGCAAACAAAGACCGTTCTATACATCTGCATGCTTACCGTTTAGAATTTAAACATCCTATTTCAGGGCAACAAGAGGTGATAGAAGCGCCATTGCCCGAAGATGCGATTTGGGGCTTTTTTAAACCCATTGTGGATGAATTGGATTGGGGTAAATTATTTTAAAATGAGACCGATACTGTTTTTTGTTTTTTTATCTGTTTTGTTGGCTTGCAATACAAGCCCTCATCCGCCTCAAGCGGATGCTTATTTGAAATTGGCAGGTGAAACGATGGGGACAACTTATCATATTACCTATCAAGGAAAGGCCTTAGAAGCGGTCAAAGCTGCAATTGAAAAAACGCTCAAATCGGTGAACGAAGGCGCTTCGACCTATGAGCCTAAATCGGTAATTTCATTATTTAACCAATCTGAAGATAGCCTGGATTTGAGACTATTGGATGAAAGTCATTCTAAAGAAAGTATTCAACATTTTAAAATAAACCTAATCGAGGCGAAACGGATATATGAACAGACAGATGGTTTTTTCGATGCCACAGTAATGCCGCTGGTCAATTATTGGGGCTTTGGTTATACAGGACGGGAAGCGGTAGAGAAAAGGGATGCCAAAAAAATCGAAGCACTCTTGGATTTAGTTGGTTTAGATAAGGTGGATTTAAGGGGAGAAGTAGTGTACAAAATGAACAAAGCGGTTCAGTTAGACTTTAGTGCCATTGCCAAAGGTTATGGAGTGGACGCAGTGGCGTCGGTTTTAGAACGTTTTGGTTCAGAAAATTATATTGTCGAAATCGGTGGTGAAACCGTAGTGAAAGGCGTTAATAGCCGTGGGCAAAATTGGACACTAGGCATTAATGTTCCAGATACGAAAGCAAGTACTAGAGCTATTTTTCAAAAAGTACAATTCACTAATCAGGGCTTGGCAACTTCTGGGGATTATCGCAATTATTTTGAAGTAAACGGTCGAAAATACGGACATTCCATTAACCCCAAATCAGGTATGCCTGAATCGGAATTATTGAGTGTCTCTGTACTAGCGCCCAACTGTATGGTAGCAGATGCTTATGCCACTGCTTTTATGGTGATGGGTTTAGACAAGGCACTTCCACTCGCAGAACGACTGCCAGCAGTAGAAGCCTACTTTATATACCAATCCAATTCCAAGATGGTCACCAGCTCCACAGCTGGTTTCAGTCAATATTTAATAGATTAGCTAGGACAAAGAAACAGCAGCCTGTTTTTTGTTACTTGCGGATATTAGACAAAGCTTGTCGGATAAAGCGGTGATGTCATAATCGTCGAAATGGTCTTCACAAAGCAAAGATAAAATCACGGCATCATCTACAAAGCCGATGAAATCCGAAAGGATGTGTAGCTTTTCTATAGAACAACTACAACCATCAATGGCTTCCAGTGCTATTTCATTTATCTGAAAAAAAATGGGCAGCTTAGGAATAACGCCAAAGCCATAATCAGGCGCAGGAAGTTCAATGTCCTCCAATGAGATTATGTTTTTAGCATTGAGACTGATTCTCAATTCTCGAATTTGAATTTTGTGTTCAATTTGCTTGAGCAACATTTGATGGATAGAATGCATAATCGGGGGTGTTTGGATGCATAGCTACCAAGGCTGTAACAAGTACAACTCAGGTGCATTCGGTTAATTAAAAACGTATGTCTGTTAGGGTTAGTGCAGTACGTTTTAGGGTATGTTGCTACAGTTTGTTTTTGAGGTTTTCCAAAAAAAAGCGCAAAGTCTTCAATTTATCAATATAAACAATCTTTTCTTCAAGTGATTGACGGTTTTTCTTGATTTCTTGCTTGGCACCATCCAATGTAAAACCTCTTTCTTTAACAAGGTTGTGTATTATACGGAGTTGTTTGATATTTTGTTCCGTAAATCTTCGTTCTCCTTTGCCATTTTTATGTGGTTTGAGCGAATCGAATTCTTTTTCCCAGAATCTTATTAGGGATTTTGAGAGCTCAAACATCTTGGCTACTTCCCCTATGGAAAAATAGCGTTTATTTAAGTTTTTTTGTTCAAATGGCATTAAAAATTTTTCTAACTATCAATAATTTAAAAAATAATTCTATTTGATGCAAGTACGAAAACGTTATAGTGGATACTTTGTACGGAAGTCAGAGAAAATGTTTCGAAGTTCAACCTTGTACGAATAGATAAAAGCTCAATTAATATTGTAAATTGGGAGCTCAATTATACCAATTATGAATATTGTCGACCACCAAAGTACGAAGATTGTAGCTACTGTAGGACCAGCATCGAGTTCATACGAAAATTTATTAGAACTTGTGAAAGCGGGCGTAGATGTTTTTCGCTTGAATTTTTCTCACGGTTCTCATGAAGACCATCTGCAGGTTATTAACAGGGTCACCTATATCAATGAAAAATACAACTTGCACATAGGTGTTTTAGCTGATTTGCAGGGCCCTAAATTGAGAGTGGGAATAATCAAGGATAACAAACTGGAGATTAAGCCAGGTGATGTCCTGACTTTTGTAAACGAAGAGTGCGAGGGGACAATGGAGCGGATATACATGAGTTACCAACAATTTCCCAAGGATGTAAAAGCTGGTGAAAAGGTACTGGTAGATGATGGGAAAGTTGTTTTAGAAGTAGTTTCGACTAACGAAATAGACGAGGTAAAGTTAAAAGTACTGCACGGGAGCGAATTGTCCTCCCGAAAAGGAGTTAACCTGCCACAAACCAAGATTTCGCTCCCATCGCTGACCGAAAAGGATTTGAGAGACTTGAAGTTTATTTTGACGCAGCCCGTTCACTGGATTGCCTTGTCGTTTGTGCGTACCGCAGCCGAAGTGAAAGAATTGAGAAGAAGAATTGACGAGGCTGGGCATCCTGCCAAGATTATTTCTAAAATAGAAAAACCAGAAGCGGTCCAGAATATTAAGAAAATAATCAAAGCTTCTAATGCAGTAATGGTGGCTCGTGGCGATTTGGGGATTGAAGTCCCCATCGAACGCTTACCGATTATACAAAAAGAGATTATTCGTTTGTGTATACAGCGCGCTAGGCCCGTTATCGTAGCTACTCAAATGATGGATAGTATGATTACGAATCCGTCTCCGACGCGTGCAGAGGTGACGGATGTTGCCAATGCAGTATTGGACGGTGCCGATGCCGTTATGTTAAGTGGAGAAACCTCCGTGGGAAAGCACCCTGTTCGTGTTGTGGAAGCGATGAACCGTATTATTGATGAGGCAGAGAGAATCATTGATGTGCAATACAAGCCTAATGCAGCTAAAAAATCTAGGACCTTCTTGTCGGATGTTATCTGCTTTAATGCGGCCAAAACAGCGGAAGAAATAGAAGCAAAAGCGATTGTGGGGGTGACGAGTTCTGGCTATACTGCCTTCAAAGTATCGAGCCATCGGCCAAAATGCAAAATCAATATTTTTTCCGACAAACAACACATGTTATCTACCTTGAATTTGGTCTGGGGTGTTCGTTGTTTTTATTATGATAAATTCACCACTACAGATGATACCATCCAAGATTTGATGGAAATCTTAAAGGCAAAAGGAGCTGTTCAGTTGGGCGATAGACTGGTGAATACCGGAAGTATGCCGCTCCATAAACGTTATCGTACCAATATGTTGAAGATTACCATAGTTGACTAGACTTTTTTACTTTCGTAAAAAGTTTAAGTTATGGTTGTGAAAGTCATTAATAAGTCTAAAAATGCTTTGCCTCAATACCAAACAGTGGGTAGTGCTGGTATGGACTTACGTGCCAATATCGAAAAATCAATCACGCTTCAACCACTAGAGCGTGCTATGATTCCAACAGGGCTGAGTATTGAATTACCCTTTGGTTATGAAGCTCAGGTGAGACCTCGTTCTGGTTTGGCAGTCAAAAAAGGACTGACTTGCTTGAATACGCCCGGTACTATTGATAG
>JAHDBO010000052.1 GCA_020630355.1 Saprospiraceae bacterium | reverse complement strand
CTGAATAAGGTCATTCGGGTCAACACATTTATTTATAAATTTTCAAAATATAATAAAGGGCTAAATATGCTGTCTGTAAAAGAAAAGAATATACAAAAATGTTTTTTATTTATCTTTTTAAGTATTCTTATTCATAGTTGTTTAGGGAACAAAGGTAAAAATATTCCCGATGTATCAAATATAGAAGTGGATTTAGAATTGGAACGTTTCGATAAAGCGCTTTATTCCTTGGATACAAATAGGCTCCAACAAGAAATCCCTGCCTTTTTAGAACAAAACAAAGATTTTTCAGAAATCTACCTCAGAATTATGTCCAGCTCCCTTCCTCGTGGCGCTAGTGATACGGCTATTATAGAAAATATTTTGCAACCTGAACCGATGCGTTGGCTTCAAGATACTTGTTTAATGGTATTTGATGATTTGAACAAGGAAAAGGAAGGTTTTGAAATGGCTTTCAAATTGATGAAATACTATTTTCCAGAGCGAGCTATTCCCAAGGTCGTCACTTGTGTTACGGCTTTGAATTATGGTGCATTTACTATTGAAGAGGATATTTTAGGGATAGGTTTGGATTTTTATATGGGAAAAGATTTTCCTTTGTACAAGAATGTTTTTCCAGATTATATCGCCCGTTCGATGGATAGGGAGCATTTGGTGTTTAGGGGGATGGAAGCCATTGTGGATGATATGCTGGGCGTACCCAAGGGCAATCGAATGATCGACATGATGATGCACAACGGACGGAAAATATATATTCTTGACCAATTGTTGCCTTACACAAGTGATGCCATCAAAATGCAATTCACCGAAGAGCAGTTGGCTTGGTGCGAGGAGCATGAACTAGAAATCTGGAAATACTTCCTAGGCGAAGACTTACTATATTCTACAGACAGGCAGAAATTCAATAAATATGTCAATCCTAGTCCGCACTCTCCAGGCATGCCAGAAAAAGCGCCAGGTCGAACGGCCAACTGGGTGGCTTGGCAAATTGTTAAAACCTATATGAAACGAAACCCCGATAAAACGCTGCAGGATTTGCTAATTTTGGAAGATGCACAAGGATTGCTTAATAAATCGAGGTATAAACCGTAGTGAAAGGTTCTGTTTTGTGTTTAACTAATCGTATTTTGAAGTTGTTGAATTTTGTTGTTCAATGGTCAAAATAGAATGATTTGAAAGTAGAAAACTTAATCATCGGTGCTGGTCCTGCTGGATTGGCGGTGGCAGGACGTTTCAGAAAGCGCGGGATTCCTTTTGAAATGCTTGAAGCCTCAGATAGGGTCGGATTTGCCTGGCACAACCATTACGAGCGGCTCCATCTTCATACGGTCAAACAATGGTCTCATCTACCACATCAAAAATTTCCTGAATCGTATCCACTTTATGTGTCTCGCCAGCAATTGGTCGATTATATGGAAAACTATGCAGATACATTTGACATTCGCCCTCATTTTCATGAAAATGTAAGGCAAATCAATAAGTTGGAGCGTAGCTGGCAGGTGAATACGACTTCGGGGAATGTGTATGAGGCTAAAAATGTAATCATAGCTACGGGAATAAACAGAATCCCCAATCGCCCTAAATGGAAAGGCGAAGAGAACTTCCAAGGAACGATTATCCACTCTCGGGATTATAAAAATGCACAAACATTCACGGGAAAGCGTGTCCTTGTGGTCGGAATGGGCAATACGGGGGCAGAACTGGCACTGGACTTATCGGAAAACGGAACGAAAACCTATTTGTCGGCACGCTCGGCGATAAGTATCGTTCCTAGGGACTTGAATGGGCGACCAGTACAGGTGACTGGAAAACAATTAGCCAAGTTGCCTTGGGGTTTGGGGGATTGGATTGGCACTCAAATCCGTAAAATTTACTTTGGGGATTTATCTAAATATGGACTTCAAACACACAATATTCCACCTGCAAAACAGCTTGCGGAAACAGGGAAAACACCTGTGATTGATATAGGAACGGTTGCAGCGATTAAGGCTGGAAAAATTAAAGTGGTTGGGGATATAGAGACATTCCACGAAAGTGGTGTGCATCTAAAAAATGGGGAATCACTGGATGTGGATGCTGTTGTATTGGCAACAGGGTATCGTGCAAAAATTGAAGCTTTTTTGGAAAGAGGGGAAGAAGTACTCGATGAGCAAGGTTGCCCTCAATCAGTGATAGGAGAGGGTTTTCACCAAGGTATCTATTTTGTAGGCTTCGACAACTATAAACTAGGTGGCATCCTAGGGACAATTTATGATGATTCGGAAACAGTAGCGAATCAGCTATCAAGCGATTGAGCAAAAATGCTTATTTTTAGAATTGATACGAAGAACGAAGAAACCCTTCATTATTCACAGCCTTAACCAATCTAAGAGATGGAAGCTTACGCTAATGTACTAAGTTATGCCGT
This sequence comes from Saprospiraceae bacterium, assembly GCA_020630355.1. Classification (GTDB taxonomy): domain Bacteria; phylum Bacteroidota; class Bacteroidia; order Chitinophagales; family Saprospiraceae; genus JAHDBJ01. The sequence goes on along the minus strand of JAHDBO010000052.1, from coordinate 8,106 downwards.
CGTCGGTTTTTTTATCCTGATTATAATCGAATATACGCTATCTCGTATTATGGGGAAAACGGTCTATCATGGGATGGATACCGTCTCTAGCCTTAGCTCTGGGATAACCAATACCATTAAATCTTTGGTAGGGCTATCAGTGGTAATTGTGAGTTATGATTTTCTGGTGGGACATTTGGCTCTATTCCAAATCAAATCCGAACTCTGGTTATACGTTTTGGCTTTCATTGGGATAGATTTTGCCAGTTATTGGTCGCATCGTTTCAATCATGAAATCAATCTTTTTTGGAATCGGCATATCGTTCATCACAGTAGTGAAGAATTTAATCTGGCTTGTGCCTTGAGGCAGTCGATTTCGAGCATTGTGGGGATTTATTTTTTCTTGTACATCCCACTGGCGTTCATCGGTATCCCGACTGAAATTATTGCGGTTACCGCTCCTTTGCATCTATTTGCACAATTTTGGTATCATACTCGTCTGATTGATAAAATGGGCTTTTTGGAGTACATCATTGTAACGCCCTCTCATCACAGGGTACACCATGCTATTAATCCCGAGTATATTGATAAGAATTACGCTGCGATTTTTATTATTTGGGATAGGTTGTTTGGAACATTCCAAGAAGAGCTGGAAGATGTGCCAGCAGTGTATGGGACGAAGAGCCCCGTACGTACTTGGAATCCCGTGTTGATAAACTATCTCCACCTTTGGGGGCTGATAAAAGATGCTTGGCGCACTAAGAGTTGGAGGGATAAATATCGTATTTGGTATATGCCGACGGGTTGGCGACCATCCGATGTGGCTGAAAAATACCCCATCTATACGGTTGAGAATGTATTTGAACAACAGAAATATGCACCTCCCATATCGCCAATACTAAAAGGCTGGATTTGGGTTCACTTCATTATTGTCAATGTGCTTTTGACTTATTGGATGCTTAATATAGCGAATATTGAGTACCTCAATATGCTCTGGTATGCTGCTTTCTTGATGCTGACGGTCTTTGCTTACACGACTCTAATGGACGGGCACCAACTGGCGGTGCCAGTCGAGCTTTTGAAGCTAATCGTTGGAGGGGTCATTATTTACAGGCTAGGGGATTGGTTTGCAATGGACGCTAAATGGTTTGCGGGAGCGACCATTGCAGTTATCATTTACATGTCGGTTTCTTTTATTCTGACTATTTATTTCCTATATATCGAAGAGAAACCTAAGCCCGTCACCGCTTAATGTTCTGCCTCATCTGGGCGAATGGTTTTTCTACTAATCGTTTTGAAGGCTAGTTGATGTTCGTCTAAACTTGTGATTTGGAGTTGCTGCTGTGTAGTGCCTCCCCAAAAAGGGTATTTTATAATTAGGGTAGAATCTGAGGTCATTTTCCACGTTCCTTCGTAGTTGCCATAAGTGATGGGCGGTGTTCCACACCAGCCTACATTCTGGCGTACAATCAAACTACCGTCTTTGAGGAATGTATAAGCGCCTTTATCAGGAGGAATTTGACTTGTTTTTTGATAAATACGGGTTTCTTCTCCATAAGATTCGAAAATCCAACTTCCTAGTAAATGCTGGATTTGATTGGATTCTTGAGGGATTATATTGAAAGTAAAAATAACCACAGGTAATAAAACTGATTTTAAAGCTGTCATAATTTTCTGTTTTGGTGATACTTCCAATTACGGGGTAAAACACTAAAGGGGCTATTCGGGGCGGTGTTTTTAAGTTTTAATTTACAAATAGACAGTGATTTTAAGTTTTTGAAAAGAGTTTTTTTAAACGAAAAAAAGCGTGTTGATATTTATATCAACACGCTTTTTGGAAGTAATCAGAAGAAATATTTTATTCTGTTGGTGTTACAATATCAAGCAACTCTACTTCAAAAACTAGAGCAGAACTAGCAGGAATGTCTGGTGTTCCTCTTTTGCCATAGCCTAGATCTGGGTGGATATATAATTTTGATTTTCCACCAACTTTCATCAATTGTAGCCCTTCTGTCCAACCTTTAATAACTCCCTTTAAGTTGAATTCAATCGGCTCGCCCCTCTTGTAAGAACTGTCAAACTCGGTGCCGTCTGATAATGTACCACGGTAGTGTACTTTTACTTTATCTGTCTCCTTTGGAGATGCGCCAGTCCCTTCAGTGATGATTTCGTGTTGTAGTCCTGATTCTGTTGTGGTCACACCTTCTTTTGCTTTGTTTTCCGCTAAGAAAGCTTCTGCCTTTTCTAGGTTTTTACTTGATTCTGCTTCTGTTTTCTTCTGTTGTGCTTTTCTAAATTCCATGCTCAGTTCTTGCATGTACTGCCTAGCTTCATCTTCTGTGATTCTTGAATTATCGTTAGCTGCTTCCGCCAAACCATTATTTACAATATCAAGATTGATTTTTACTTCGCTTTCTCCTTGTTTCAAAATATTAATAGGAAGACCAGTTTGCATCCCAATAATATAAGATAAGGTATCTGCTTTCGTAGATAGTGGAAGTGATTTGCCAGAACCACCTGAGCCGTTGTTTTTACAAGAAGCGAATAGAGCGACGACCACAAATAGTATGATTGTTTTTTTCATTTTCAATTGATTATATATTTATTGTGAAATTTGATGCGAAAATAAACAATAATCAAATACTTAGAGTAGATTTTGTTCTAAAATCAGATTTTAGAAATTAGTTTGAATGTCCACCTTTTACAGTAGATCGATTTTCCTAAAAATAAAAATCCAGACCAAGCCTAAAAGTAAAGCGGTCAGCATCGGGATTGTCCAAATAATTGAGCCTCCAAAGGGCATCAACCCGAATCAATTTGAAAATATTTTCAATGCCTACACCTGCTTCCATGTAAGGATATGCTTCGGGTACACGAAATCCCGTGTAAGTTACTCGACCATCTAAGCTAGGGTCAAAGAGGTTGAGTTGATTGGCTTCTAGATTCTCACTGGTCATCGTTCCCCAAGTGGCTCGGAAAGCGGCAACTGTTCTCCATTTTAATTTTCGGATTAGAGGGATTTTATTCAAAATAAAGCCATCAAAATGATGGGTGTACATCAGGGAGGCATAAGTATCCATCGCAAACTCATAGCGGTTCATACCATTGAAGGCATTGGGATTGTAGAAGTAACCCTCGTTGCCAGTAGGGACCTCAGCGAGTAGAAATGGAACCCGACCAAAAGTTTTTCCTACCTTAAAATTGTAGCGGCTCCAACCAATTGGCTCTATATTGAACCAGTGTTTGACACTCAAGGTGAGTTTGTGATATTGATAGTCTCCTCCTAGGAGGTCTTTGATGCCAGCGGTGTATTGTAGTGCAGCGATGGGATAATCAGAACCAGCACTGACTCGATTGAATGCTCCATCCAAGAAGCGCTCTTTGTAAGCGTATTTGACTTTGAAGATGATTTCCGTCGTTGCCAAATCAGTGTCAAACTGAGAAGTGACATCGGGATTGGGCAGGAATTTATAGTTGAACCCATTTCCCTCTGAATCTACATTGCTGTAAGGCGTAAGTTTGCGGTGTAGTACCGTCAAACGGTTCGACCAACCTTTCTTCCAATATCGCTCATAAGCCAGTTTTGCCTCTTCCGCAAAACTTAGTTTCTGATAAACAGGGCGACGATAAAAACCAGAAAAAAGATTGCCTTCCGTCAAGTCTTCGCTACTAGAGTGACTGAAAGTTATGTCATTTCGATAAGAACCTTCCAAGGTGATACGAGGATATTTACTGATGTTCCATTGGAAGTCTCCCCCGTATTTCCATCGCTCATCATTGATGCCATAGGCTAGAAATCCTCCAAACCTAATTTTTTTACTAAACTGATTGCTCGTCCAAACGCCCAGTCGGAAACGGCTGCCTTCTATCCGATTGCTGCTATATGCAGAAAAAAGAGATCCAATTTCAACAGGACCTACTTCTATCAGCCCTGTCAGAATGATTTGAATGGTCTGAACATAGGTCTTGTAAATGGGGACATTCTTGATGCTGTCCACCATTTTATAAATCATTTTTTCATTATCGCTCAACTTTTCGTGCCGGGCTTCCGACCAAAAATCATCCGCTTTCTCTAAGTCTTTTTGCCAGTAGTCTTCAGGGTCTTTTTCTTTATAAAATTGGGTAATTTTATCTTCATTTATTCGGTAATTTTTGAATGAGACAGTCTTGCGACCAATAAGTCCAGGGGAGTTTTTGACCGCTTGAAAGTCTAGTACTGTTTTTTGCCTTTTGGGCAACCAATATTTTCCTTGTTCTTCCCCAAATTCTTGATAGATAATCACCCTGCTGACCAAATTGATGTTCACATCAGGGCTGATACGCATATCGACGCGCTGCACCGCCCAGAGACTATCCACTACCCAAAAAGTTCCATAAAAGGTGTTCTCTTGTTTGCGCTTGGGTTTGAATTTCAGCTTTTGGCAAAGCTTACCAGAGACATAAGCGGAATCAATGATGTAATATTCATAATAATGTAAACCCAAATCAGAGAAAGGACTCGCAAAGGGCTTATTTAATACCTCTATCCAATTGTCATATACATTATATTCTTCGTGCATACTCCCTATGAAATCGACTACTGTTTTATTATCTACGCCTGAAGTACGCTGTGCTTTGGGGATCGTTTTCATTTCCCGTTCACCTTTTACATGGAATACATCAGAGACCGTTTCGGTGATATAGGCAGGTAAGAAAGGTTTTTCGTCACTCGTACTATCTATATTTTCAAAAATAAAAGCAAAGGGTTTGAAGAGTTTGCTGTCTTTCAGTTTGGGGTCTATGTTGTCAAGGTCTAATTCTACTTTGGAGTATTCCTCTGCTTGAAAAGCATCAAGATTCTCCGCACGGTTTGTTTTTTTATTTCTAATAATATCCCGCACAATCTGATTGGCCGGGTTTTCCCCAGCGTAGACCACCACTTCCGTCAAGGTCAAATCAGATGCGCCTAGGATGAAATTGATTTCTTGTTCCACCCCTTTTTTAATGACCTTAGAAACAAGGGCATAGCCAATTGCAGAAACCGTAAGGCTATCATTTGCTGTCTCGGTACTTAGGCTGAAGTAGCCATCGACATCCGTAGAAACTCCAATCGAAGTATCCTTAAAGTAGACATTACAGAAGGGAATTCCTTCTTTGGTGTCACCATCTGTTACCCGACCCGTCACAGTGGTTTTTTGCCCAAAAAGAAGAAAGGCTTGAAAAATTAGTACAATACTGAACAAGCAGCGATATATCATCATTAATTATATAGTTTTACCTGTAATGTCCAAGAAAGGTTTAAAAAACTTAATTTGGCGGTCGGGTTTCTAAATTACCTCAAATCTATGAAGAATACAACAATCATTTCCTACAATATCAATGGTATTCGAGCCGCCCAGAAAAAAGGTTTAGAAAATTGGGTAGAACAAGGTGCTTATGATGTACTTTGTTTTCAGGAGGTTAAGGCGATGCCAGAGCAGGTGGATTTGGATGGATTTAAGGCACAAGGCTACCATATCAATTGGCACGCTGCCCAGAAAAAAGGCTATAGTGGCGTGGCGACGATGAGTAAAATGGCGCCAGATAAGGTGGTGTTAGGTTGTGGTATTGAAAAATATGACCAAGAAGGTCGCATACTTAGAACGGATTTTGGAGATTGGACGCTGCTCAATTGCTACTTTCCTTCGGGGACGAGCGGGGAGGAACGTCAAGCCTTCAAAATGGAGTTCCTAGCAGATTTTTTTGATTGGGTAGCAGATTTGAAAAAAGAACGTCCCAACTTGATTATTGTAGGAGATTACAATATCGCTCATACCGAAATGGATATTCATAATCCAAAGAGCAATAAGAAAACTTCTGGTTTCTTGCCCGAAGAACGGGAGTGGATGACACAATGGTTTGCCTCAGGCTTTACGGATGCGTTTCGGTCTTTAAACCCTGATTTTGAGCAATATTCATGGTGGTCGTACCGAGCAGGAGCACGGGCAAAAAACAAAGGCTGGCGGATTGACTATCAATCTGTTTCGGACTCGCTCAAAGATGAATTACAAGAGGCTTACCAAATCAACGAAGCGGTGCACTCTGACCATTGTCCCGTTTATATCAAAATCGGGAAGGATTAGCGCAGGATAGCGCAACCGATGGAACAATCCAAGCATTTTTTTCTATCGCAATAGTGCTTCTTCAGTTGTAGCAATGCTTGGCTTTGGTAAGCAGAGTCCGCTTTCATCCCTAGGGCTTTCCAGTTGCTGATGACCTTGTTTTTTTCTGCTGGTAAAGACTCCAATAAGTCCAATGCTTTTTCTTGGAGCTTCAACTCGTTTTTCCATTTTCCGTAAAGGAAAACCAAAGGCACAATTACATTGATGACCTGCAATTGGATGAAGTTTTTTCCTAGTTTTTTAGGACTTGGTTTGGCGATTTTATCAAAAATGTAATGATTTTTCCAGTAGTCGGATACCTCTATTTTTTGATAAAAATCACAGGCATCCCTAAAGTTTTGAATATCCAAAATGGAACTGAATAAATGGGGGGTTTGTGCCAAAAAACTAGCTAGCTGGGCGATTCGGATAGTCGGGAAGCTGGCAGGACGTAGGCGCATGAATTTCCAAATACTAGGGGCAGCAGCTTGAAGTTGATGTTTTTTTTGTAAAAAACGATATTCTTTTTGAAGTCGGATGGGCTGTGCTTCTTTGAAATCTTTTTCCAATAATCCTGCTTGACCGAATAATAAGGCTTCTAATTGAAATGGATTGGAGCGATGTTTGGCGATGGTTTGAATTTCTATTTTATCTGCTAGGATACCGAAAGCTTCCGTATTGATTTTGAGACCGAACCCCCGACTGATGAACTGGAGGGCGGTGCGTTCCCAGTCCATTTTATGTGCTTTCAAATAATGTAAAATAGGCTTGCTTTTTTGCTCCAATCGTTCTGCCACGAGCCTATCCAGCCATAAGTTTTTGGTGAAAACAGGGACTGCTTCAATGGATTTTGCACAAGAAACCCAGTCTTCAGTGTGCAATAATTTGAGGTAGTTTTGGTAGGAATGTTTAGGGATACGTTGGCGCAGTTCAAGGCAGGGAATCGTGCTTCCGTCCTTATTTTTCACTGCCTCGTCCTCTTCGTAAACGACGTGTAGCACCACATTGTCATAAGCAGTGTCGTGTTGGTGTTGGTGCTTGAACCATTCGGAGGACTTGGTGTGCAACTCGATGTGCCCTGCCCAAATCGTATCACCTACCCGTATTTTCCCATTCAAAAAATCAGGTCCGGCATTGGTATTGTACTCCCCGAAATCTAATATAGAGAGGGTTTCTTTAGAGGTGGTTTGGAGCGCTTGACAATCAAATTTCTTCAAACGCCATAAATATTGTAGAAAAGCTTCTTGCATGATGTTCTTTGGAAGGTTCTCTTATAAGAGTGCAAAAAGTCTTTTTTTCCATAAAATTAGATGACTATTCCTGTTTTGTAATCGTAAAAATAAGTTGTTGAGGATTTTGTGACTTGACTGAGAATCCATTTTTTTCTAACACTCGTTGCGAAGCCAAATTACTCACTTTACAAGTAGCATAAATCGTTTGGTAGTTCGCTTGGTTCAAGCCAAAATCTACCACGGGAGCAATCGCTTCACTGATATAGCCATTGTTCCAATAAGCTTCGCCAATCCAATAACCCAACTCTGCAATTTGTTCTTTGGGCTGAACTAAATGCAAGCTGATTTCGCCTATAAATCGATGGTCTTCTTTTCGTATAATCGCAAAACAAAAGCGAGTTTTTTCCTTGAAACCTTTGGCAACATAGCCTAGCCTCATAGAAGCGTTGATGCTGGTGTAAGGATGTGGGATGTTGACAATTTGTGCTGCGATTTTTGGATTGTTGGCGAGTCTCTCCAAGTCAGCAAGATGCTCCACTGCAATCTGAGTCAAAGCCAATCGTTTGGTATATAATTTGGGGAATACTAGCATGATTCAAATTTATCAGTTGAATTAAAGTAGCGTAAGCTTTAGCTTGCGCATAACAACGTTGGTATTGTCAACAAGCTAAAGCATGTTGTACGGTAACGAAAGCATCAACTCAATAAACCAACTTCATCTCTTCCGATATGGATGACACGTTCAGTAGCAGCTCGTTCTTGGATGTTGTCGCCAT
>JAHDBO010000051.1 GCA_020630355.1 Saprospiraceae bacterium | reverse complement strand
AAGTAGACTGATGGTCTTTTCGGATACGGTTGCCATTGAATTTTGCAGGTGTTGTTCCCTCGCTTCCTGTCGTCACAAGATGATTGGAGTCTAATGATTTGATAAACTTAGATGTTGCCTTGAGCCATTTTCTATAACGCCAAGTATATTTTGGGCCACGTGGTTCGTTGGCTAGTTGCCAAGCCATAATTGTGGTGTCGTCTCGGTATGATTTTCCCGTAAGGGTGTTTTTTCTTAGAATGATTTTTTTGATAAAATGCTGGAAATGCTGCTTGGCTTTTTTATTTTTATAAAAACGAGCGGTGTACAGCATATAGTCCCACCAGCCAGAACCGTCCGATAGTTTTGGGTAGGGTATTTCGCTGCCCTCCGCCCAGGCGACATACTGCGCCATGCCCCCCGACCACTGCCAGTAATTATTGAGGCACATCACTGCGACCATCTCCCGCTTTGCCATTTCTGAAAGGAGAAAATCCAAACCAACGAGTAAATCTTCGTTCAGTTCGTTTGGTTTGGGTTGTAAAGCAGGCGTCATTCGCCAAGGCGCATCATCAGGGCCTTCGCTGGCTGCCATGATACGGAGATTATTGATGCCCAAAGCTTGCAGTTGATCCAGTTCTTTGAGCAACCTTTCCCGATCGCCCCCCTCGCCCTCCGAGCCAAGATTGAAACCATACCAAAAATTAGTTCCTATAAAATAGTAAGGTTTTCCTTTATGGAAAAACTGATTGCCTCGGACTTGTACGAAATCCTGTGCATTTAAGGGTGTTATTCCCAAACAGCAGAATAGAAGCAACAGCTTGTAAATAGAAGGCATAGGGCTTGATTTTTACCGTGAAAAACAGTTGAAACCGTTAGCAATTAAATTTATTCCTGTACTCCTACTGTTGTAACAGCAGGCTGAATTTTACTGGTCGGATTAGATAATTTACACTTCATATTCATCCATGAAAGCAATACTCTGCTCTATATCCGGATGCAACCAGCGATCTTCTTGAAGCGTAGGGATTTTTTGCCGGAAGGCAACTAAAAGTGCCTCTACTTTTGGTGATGACTTCAAGGTTCTGATAGAAAGGGCTTGTGCTGCAATCATCAATTCAATTGCTAGGATGCGCTCCAGGTTTTTGACAATACGATAAGTCTTCGTACCTGCGTTGGCTGCCATACTGACGTGGTCTTCCTGTCCATTGCAGGAAACAATCGAATCAACAGAGGCCGGCGTTGCTAGTTGCTTGTTTTGACTCGCTACGGAAGCTGCTGCGTATTGCGCTATCATGTAGCCAGAGTCCAAACCTGCTCCTTGTACCAGATAAGGCGGCAAATCCCGCTGCCCAGAAATCAATTGAAAAATCCGACGTTCTGAGATGCTGCCCAGTTCTGCAAGCGCAATCCCAAGGTAATCCAATACAAGCGCAATGGGCTGAGCGTGGAAGTTGCCACCCGACAAAATACCATCCGAATCGGCGAAAATATTCGGGTTGTCCGTCACGGCATTGATTTCGGTGGTGACGACCTCGATAGCATGTTGGATAGCCGTCCAAGAGGCACCGTGTACTTGTGGTACACATCGGAAGGCGTAGGGGTCTTGGACGTGTTTTTTGGCATTTTTTGCGATGGCGCTACCTGATAGAATCTTTAAGATAGCTTGAGCCGTACGGATTTGTCCTTGGTGTGGGCGTACTTGGTGCAGGCGAGCGTCGAAAGGCTCTAACCGACAATCAAAAGCATCAATGGACATGGCGGCAATCATATTGGCCCATCGCATCAATCGCTTGGCCTCTGCAAGGCTCCAAAGGGCGTATCCAGTAGAAAATTGGGTGCCGTTTAAAAGGGCGATGCCTTCTTTTGACTGTAAGGTCAGAGGAGATAAGTCTAAGTCTTGGAGTACCTGAGCCGTTGCCTGTCGCTTACCTTGATAATAAACCTCACCCTCGCCCATCAATGGCAGGCCCAAGTGCGCCAAGGGTGCTAAGTCACCAGAAGCGCCTAGAGAGCCCAGTTGGAAAATGACAGGAAGTATACCTAGGTTATAAAAGTCGATAAGCCGCTCTATCAGTACAAGACGAACACCAGAATGCCCTAGGGATAAACTTTGAATTTTGAGCAGCAATATGATTTTAATAATATCTCGTGGAACTTCTTCTCCTAAACCACAAGCGTGGGACAAGACGAGTTTTTTTTGCAATAACTCCGTTTCTTCCTTGGATATACGGATATTGCACAGCGAGCCAAAGCCAGTATTGATACCATAATATAACTGGTCAGATTCGGAGGTTTTCGCTTCTAAGAAGCGTCGGCAAGCAATAGTTTTTTCCTTTGCGGAAGCGGACAAGGTCAAAGTTGTCCTTTGGCGGATGATTTCGGCAACACGGTCTATACTTAGCCCGTCCGCACTGATTTCATGCACTGATATAGGCATGGCGAATGGTTTTGTTTGTTAGGAATACAGGGTTTAGGAGTCCCTTTCGACAAAGTTAGTCATACTTTGCTGAATATCCCTGTGACAAGACTACTTAGCCAGTTTTCATGGGTTATACCTCGAAGTCAATTTCTACTTCTGCGCTCGTGGGCTTGGCTTGACAGGTCAAGATAAAACCTTCTTCCACTTCGTCATCATCCAAAGCATAGCAAACTTCCATTTCGGTCGTTCCTTTATTTACTTTGGCAATGCAAGTCGAACAAGAACCCGATGTACAGGAATAGGGTGCTTCTATTTTCAAATCTAATAATGCATCCAAAATCGTTTTACCTGCTGGTACAGTGATTTCGTGGATTTTGCTGCCGATTTTGATTTTTGCCTGCGCACCGGCAACTGCTTGTACTTCTTTTTTATCCAATCCAGTCGTCGTGAACACTTCTCGGTTGATGCGGTTTTTATCAATGCCTTTTTCTAGTAGCAGCGCTTCTATTGCTTCATTCATACTGCCAGGTCCGCACATGAAATATTCCGTATCAGGATAGCGAGGGGTGTGTTTTTCTAGTAGTTCGGCAGCCTGTTTTTTGTCCAAACGACCTGTCCTACCCGACCAAATCATCTTCTTTCTTCCTAGGAATCCTGAGATACCACCAGCTTTTTCCTGCTTGGGTTGGCTTAGTATGTATTCTACCAATAGTTGCCCTTTGTAACGTTGTTGCAAGGCATCTAATTCCTTTCGGAAAATAATATCTTCTTCTTTTCTATTACCATAAAAAAGAAAAATACTGCTCTGTGGTTCACCTTCCAGTACCGTCCGCAAAATGGACATCAAAGGAGTGATACCGCTCCCTGCTCCAAATAAGTAGTAGGTCTTGCGGTTTTCTTCATTGACTTTTGCCAAGAAACGCCCATCTGGGGCAAGGACATCTACTTGGTCTCCTGCTTTAAGATTGTCTTGGATATGATTGGACACTTTGCCGTTTTTTACACGCTTAACGGTCACAGTAAGCTGCTCATCAAGCGGACTGCTTGACATGGAATAGGCTCGGCGCTCTTCATTGCCATTAATATCAAATTTCAGGGTAAGATATTGCCCTGGGAAATATTGGAAAACCGATTGCTTGTCGGTTGGTATATCAAAACTTAGAGAAACAGTATCAGGTGTTTCTTGTTTTATGTTGGATATTGTTAGTTGATGGAAATCCATGTTTTATAATAGATTTTAGTAGCTAGTATTTAGATATTAGATTGCAAATCATCCTCTTTCAACTTACTCGTTTTGCTGAAGTCAAAACGAAATTAATGTATCGAAAGAATAACAACGCCTAAGATATTGAGTTCAAAAGTATTTGAAAGGAATGACTTGCACAAATAAGGGGCAAAGAATCATATTTTTGAACGTACCTTCGTTGTATTATGGGAGATGGGAGATGGTTTGGATTTTTATAAATTTGAAAATACGATATGCGGAATTCATTATTGATTATTCTTTTTGGAATCTTGTCTTTGGTAAGTTGTCGGACGGATGATGCCCCAGGGATTGATATGATTTATTTTGAAGAATTTAGGATGCAGGCAGGGCTCAATCCATTTGTAACGCATTTTTATGAATTTACTATCCCGACTAGAGTGGATTTTTTCTTGGACAATGATGTGGAAAGGGTGGATAGAATTACAAATTCTTTTGCACGCCTGACGAACACCGAAGGGGCATCTTATGATTTTGTGGAATCTGTTATTGTGAATATTATTGATACTGAAACAGGAAATGCCTTTGAGGCTGCTTTTCGAGAAGATATTCCATTCGATACAGGCAATACATTAGATTTGATTCCTTCGTTGGTCGATTTCAAAGATTACCTTACAGGTGATTTATTTACATTGCAAATACGGATTCGACTGAGGGCTTCTACCCCATTTTCGATTGAACGAAACCGTTTGGATTTTGGTTTTAAAGCAGTGATTACAGAATAAATAACTTGGTTTGGAGCTTAATTTTAAAGCATTTGGGGAAGGGTTTCCTGTTGTGATTTTGCACGGGCTGTTTGGTACATCCGATAATTGGCAGACAATTGCTAAACAACTGGCTAAGGATTACTGGGTCTTTATCGTCGACCAGCGTGACCATGGTCGCTCAGCACATACCGATGGTCTGGATTATGAGCGGATGGCAGGAGACTTAGCTGAATTCCTAGAGCAGCAGTGGATTTATGAGTCACATATTATTGGTCATTCGATGGGAGGCAAGACGGCGATGCAGTTTGCGATGAATTATCCCGATTTGGTGGAAAAATTAGTTGTTGTCGATATTGCGCCCAAGGCGTATGTCGGTGGTCACCAAGCGATTTTTGATGCTTTATTTGCTTTGGATTTGAATACAATAGAATCCCGAAAAGAAGCTGATGCATTTCTGGCAGATAGAATACCTGATTTTGGGACACGACAGTTTTTATTAAAAAACTTGACCCGTGACAAAGAAGGCGGATACCGTTGGAAAATGAATCTACCTATTATCTATGAATCTTATCAAGCCATATTAGACCAAGTGAAGGGCGAGCCGTTCGATAAGGAGAGTCTGTTCATAAGAGGCAGTCGTTCTAATTATATCCAAGCAGAAGATGAGCCAATCATCAAGGACTTATTCCCAAATGCCACCTTAGAAAGCATAGATGCAGGGCACTGGGTACATGCTGAAAAACCAAAAGACCTACTCCAATCTATCCAGAAATTCCTAGGATGAAGCCACTCAAAGAAGCTTGTGTAGAAAGCCTAAAGGAAGCCATAAGGGCAGAGCAACTCGGTGCCGACCGACTAGAGCTTTGCGGCCGATTGGATTTGGATGGGATTTCTCCTAGTAAAGAACTCGTTGAACAAGTACTTGGAGCTGTGCAGATTCCCATCCGTGTGATGGTTCGCCCAAGAGCAGGTGGTTTTGTCTACACTGAAGCCGAAAAAAGACAATGCTTCGATGAAATTCGGTTGTTGAAAAAAATGGGCATTGAAGGTATCGTCATTGGTGCGCTCAATCACGGGAAAGAACTTGATATCCCCTTTTTAATGGATTGTTTTGCGAAAGCGAAACCATTAAAAATGACAATTCACAAAGCGATAGATGTCACAGCTAATCCTGTTTTATCCGTCCAAATGATGGTCGATAGTGGTTATACAGGTAGCATATTGACTTCTGGAGGGGCAAAAACGGCTTTAGAAGGTCTGCCTGTTCTTGGCAAAATGCTTCAATGCGCAGGAAAACAAATAGAAATAATACCAGCAGGTCGGATCACTTCAAAAAAATTAGAATCCATTCACAAGGCACTAGGAGCTACTATTTACCATGGGCGTCAAATCATTGGGAATTTGAATTTATAATATGGATTAAAATTTCATATCTCATGGTATAGTCTTTGATGTTTCTAACTGTGAATGATGGATTTACAAACAAGATGTTTTTTTAATCTCTAATTATTTGATGTCACAAATGAGTTTAAATGATTCTGTCTTGAGTTTAGTCTGTCTTTATTTTTAGAGTAAAATCTGACAATATCCGCTTATTGATTTGTAGAAGGTATACCCCCATTCCTATCCGTGCCATATTCTATTTAAAGAGCAGATAACCAAAATATTTCCAAGCTATCAAAATGACCTGCGATGAGATACTTCGACAGAATGGCACTGCTGTGCCTATGCCTAATCTTTGTTTTTAGTTCTTGTGACGAGCATAGTGATATGCGATTAGCAGATGTGTTTTCTTTTGAAGACCAAAAAGAAATTGGAACGATGCTTCGTGATGCCATTCTAGCAGAAGAAACGGACTTTCCAGTACTTTCTCCCTCCTTGAATGTTTGTGCTTATTCATATTTGAATAAAATAGAAGCTATGCTTAAAGAGCGAGATATGCTCGTCAATGCTCGAAATTTTGATTGGGAAATCTATTTGATCAATGATAAGACAAAAGCTTCTGCCTATACTCTACCTGGTGGATATATTTTTATTACAACGGGTATGTTGGAGTATGTAGAGTCTGAAAGTCAGTTGCTTTCTATCATCACACATGAAATGGCGTATGCAGATAGAGGCTATGCAATGGATAGGTTGGTCGCAGAATATGGTGCTAATGTTTTTGAAGCATTTTTGAATGGGCAGAGTATCGTACCTGTATCAACTGTTGCAGCGTCAGTACCAAATCTAGTATTTGATGCCCGTGTTGTGAAAAATGCGGATTTATTCTCTGCTTCCATGATTTGTCCATTTACCTATGTAGCAGGTGGAATCGTTGAAATTCTAGAAAAAAATACTACTGATGCTGGACTGGATTGGTTAGAAACAAAGCCAAGCTATGCTGATCGGAAGGCTTTTTTGGAGGCATATACAACCGAGGTTTGCTGCCATGGGGAAGAAACATTTACCGAAAGGTATGAAGACTTCAGAACGAGCTGTTTTGATACGGGAGGTTAAGTAAGAATAAGATAAGGTTTTGATTAATAAATAAGGTGAGCTAGTGTCCCGTGCGGCACTAGCTTTTTTGTTTTTTTAAAACGAAAAAGACTACTATTCAAAATGATATTTCTTTCTACTTGATTCAAGTTGCGTAAATAATTATTTTAACCTATCCCAATTTTAGCGTATTTTCGCAGAATATTTTTAAAAAGAAATAAATAGAAGAACCCTACCCCATTTTAATCGTTCTAACCATATAAAATCCGAGACGAATGAGATTTGATTTATCAGAAGAGCATTTAGCAGTGCAAGAAGCGGCAAGAGATTTTGCACAAAAAGAATTGAAGCCAGGCGTTATTGAGCGAGACTCTACCATGGCCTATCCAAAAGACCAAGTCCGTATGATGGGAGAGCTTGGATTCCTAGGCATGATGACTTCTCCAGAGTATGGCGGCGGCGGTATGGACACACTTTCTTACGTGTTGGCGATGGAAGAAATCTCAAAAGTGGACAACTCTTGTTCTGTGATTATGTCTGTCAACAACTCCTTGGTTTGTTGGGGCTTGGAAACGTATGGAACAGAGGAACAAAAAGCAAAATACTTGCCCAAGCTAGCTAGTGGCGAGCATATTGGTGCGTTCTGTTTATCTGAGCCAGAGGCCGGTTCGGATGCGACTAGCCAGCGTACTACAGCTATTGATATGGGCGACCATTATTTGTTGAATGGTACGAAAAACTGGATTACTAATGGAGGTACTTCTGCGATTCATTTGGTAATTGCACAGACAGATGCAGACAAAGGGCACCGAGGTATCAACTGTTTGATTGTAGAAACCAGTTGGGATGGGGTAGAAATAGGTGCCAAAGAAGATAAACTAGGCATTCGCTCGTCAGATACGCATACGATTATGTATACCGATGTCAAAGTACCCAAGGAGAATAGAGTCGGTGCGGATGGTTTCGGTTTTAAATTTGCGATGAAGACCCTAGCGGGCGGTCGTATCGGTATTGCTGCACAAGCATTGGGGATAGCAGGTGGTGCTTATGAATTGGCATTGGCTTATTCGCAGGAGCGTAGCGCATTCGGTAAGGAGATATTCAAGCACCAAGCGATTGGTTTCAAGTTGGCAGATATGGCAACGCAAATCGAAGCGGCGAAAATGATGGTCTATCGTGCAGCTTGGTTAAAAGACCAAGGCATGGACTACGCAGCGGCTAGCTCGATGGCAAAATTATTCGCTTCAGAGACAGCGATCAAAGTGGCAGTAGAAGCCGTACAGGTACATGGCGGATATGGTTTTGTTAAAGAATACCACGTAGAGCGCTTGATGCGAGATGCTAAGATTACACAAATTTACGAAGGGACTTCTGAGATTCAACGCGTGGTTATCTCTAGGGAGTTGGTTAGGAATAATGCCTACTTGCCAATTGCTGCTATGGAGGCAGAGACGGTGTAAGTAATAAATTTAGATATTAACGGAAAGGAAAAGCTCTTCGTCTTGGCGAAGAGCTTTTCTTATTTTTACAACATGAATAACTGGCAGATACATCTTAAAGGTTTCAAGGCTTACATGCAGCTAGAACGGGGAATGTCCAAGAACTCTATGGATGCCTATCTACGGGATGTGGACAAGCTACGCCAGTACGTAGATATAAAATCCTTGGACAAAACACCTACCGAAGTAGATACTGTGACGCTAGAAAATTTCTTGGTTTGGTTAGGGGGATTTAATTTGAATGCTCGTTCACAGGCACGCATTTTATCAGGTATCAAGTCATTTTACAAATATCTTTTATTAGAAGATATTATGGAGGACAATCCTGCGGCTCTTATCGAAGCACCCAGATTGAGTCAGAAGATTCCAGAAGTTCTGAACTATGAAGAAGTAGAAGCGATTATCGCAGCCATTGATTTGAGCAAGCCCCAAGGCACTCGTAACAGAGCGATGCTAGAAGTTTTATATGCCTGTGGGCTACGGATTTCGGAGCTGTTGAATCTAAAATTGAGTAATTTGTTTTTGGATGTTGGTTTTATTAAGGTCATTGGTAAAAATGATAAGGAACGCATCGTGCCGATAGGAAAAGAAGCTATCAAACATTTGGGATTTTATTTAGAAGAGCGTCGCGCACAACGCAATGTCGGGAAAAACTTTGAAGATTATGTTTTTCTGAATAGAAGGGGCAAAAACCTGAGCCGTATCACTGCATTTGTCTTGGTGAAAGATTTGGTCAAGGCGGCGGGTATTGAAAAAAACGTTAGTCCACACACTTTTAGACATTCTTTTGCTACTCATCTGGTAGAAGGTGGTGCTGACCTTCGGGCAGTACAGGATATGCTTGGACATGAATCTATCACGACTACCGAAATCTATACACACTTAGACAGGGAGTATCTAAAAGATACTATTTTAAGCTTTCATCCTAGGAATAAAAAATCGGCACCGAAATAAATCGATGCCGATTGAGCTACAGAGTCGTAGCCTCTATTCAACAAACCTAGTATTTTTAATTATTCACAACTGTGATTTTGTGCGCATCAGAGTAGCTACTATTTTCACCAATATATCTTATGAAATAGTTACCTGAATTCAATTGAGACATATCGATTTTCACAAGAACATCTCCTTCGGTAGTTGTTCGGGATATAACCGTATTTCCTAACAAGTCATAGACTACAACTTTTCCAACACCGCCCGGTACAACTACATTGGCAAAGTCGCTCACAGGGTTTGGAAAAATATTAATCATTTTTCTTTGTCTACCTCCTACTTCAAGAGGGATGATTTCTGAATAATCATAAGAGCCATCATGGTCAACGTTCTTTAATCTATAATAGACCGTTTGACCATTAATACCTGTCAGATCATCTTCATGTCTATACGTCATTGTCCAGTTGGTGTCTTCAATATCTCTTATATAATGTACTACTTCAAAGTGCCTACCATCTAGAGAACGCTCTAATTGATAATAATTTACGTTCAATTCCATTGCTGTAATCCAAGTCACTTCTGCTTTATGAATACCATCTAAATATTCTGCTTCAAAATAAATCAACTCGATAGGAAGCACAGTTGGGATAATGCTTGGACAGCCCTCTACAGTCACTTCTTTTGTTCCTGAAGGCATATAGAGAAGCACACAATTACCTTCTGCTGTTGACATCCTTTGATATTTATAACCGATACCATTTACTGTCAATAAACCAGACAACCCTTCTTCAGCAAGTCCGTAATCGTTATCAAAACAAATTCTATAAGTATCATTCGTATTGTCCTCTACCGCAAGTGGACAATTTTGAATACAGTTTTCAAAGGTGAATTCGGTAGGGCCACCCGTTTCTGGTATTTCAAAAGTTGATTGGATACACAAACCGTTGTTCAGCTCTGATTTGACGAATTTATATGCTTGCCCACTGACTAGATATGTTCCTTCCCCCGGGTAGTCAAGCTCATTGTTCCAACAATAGATAACAGTTTGGTAACAAGCAGTTACATCACAAATTGGATCATTTATCTGTGAATTATCTGGACAGACACCAGTGAATGGATTGAAGATACACCCATTATATTGGACAGGTGTTGCTATGGGTTCAGTCGTATCAACTGAATAAATTAGACAATCACCATTTTGAGTTTGCAAGGTTGCATTAAAGCCATTGATAGTGGTCAATTTTTCTACTGTATAAAACGACCCCTCAACGTAGCAGATAGTAACTATATTACCCTCTACGGTAATCGCACCATCACAACTAGGTGGTGTTGTACAATCATCCATGCCCAACTCTTGGGTGAATGTGATATTGTC
>JAHDBO010000050.1 GCA_020630355.1 Saprospiraceae bacterium | reverse complement strand
CCAAGATACCCAATTCTCGCAATTTTAGAATATCCTCATCAATTTCTCCGACTCTGTCTAGAACCGTATCATAATAAGTGAACGGGACACGTAAAAACTCAATGCCTCTGGCACGTAATTGTTTAACGGTGTCAACAATATCATCAGTAGCTACAGCGACGTGCTGGATACCTTCCCCTTCGTAAAAATCCAAATATTCTTCTACTTGAGAACGTTTCTTGCCTTCTGCTGGTTCGTTGATGGGGAATTTGATACGACCGTTGCCATTGCTCATTACTTTAGACATCAATGCCGTATATTCCGTAGAAATATCTTCATCATCAAAAGATAGGATATTGGCGAAACCCATTACTTCTTCATAAAAGTTGACCCAATAGTCCATGCGCTCATGTCCTACATTACCAACCATGTGGTCAACGTATTTCAGACCGACGGAAGAGGGGTTATAGTCCGGTGTTTCCCATTTTTTATAGCCTGGCAGAAAAATACCATTATACTCCTTTCGTTCTACAAAAATATGTACCGTCTCTCCATAAGTATAAATGCCCGAACGGACTACCTTACCGTGTTCATCTTCTTCCTCGACTGGTTCCATGTAAGATTGTGCGCCTCTTTCCATTGCTGTTTCATAAGCATACTTGGCATCATCGACCCAAAGCGCAACGACTTTGATGCCATCACCGTGCTTATCGATATGCTCTCCGATAGTCGTTCCACTTTTTAGAGGAGAGGTTAGTACTATTCTGATTTTGTCTTGCGCGACGACATAACTTTCTCGGTCGGTCAATCCTGTTTCCAGCCCAGCATAAGCTAAAGACTGAAAACCAAAAGCAGATTTGTAAAAATGAGCTGCCTGCTTGCAATTACTCACATACAGTTCTATATAGTCCGTACCATTTAGAGGCATAAAATCTTGTGCTTCTTGGTATACCTTCGGTAAGGTGGTCGCTAAATTTGACATGATAAAATATATTTTGTTTCAGATGAAACAAAAATAGGGATTAATTTTGACTTTATCTTTTTTTTATAAAAAAAATGCTTTCACTACCTTTAAAATTGTGAGTGTTGGGAGATGCTATCTATAATTTTAATTCAACTATAAACTTTAAACTATAATCTATTCCCGTTATGGATGAGGAAAAGAGATTTGGCTTTTATTTGGATATAACCTTACGGAAAATCCAGAATGCTTTCTTGGAAGCTTTCAGGGAAAATGAGGTAGATTTGACAATCGAGCAATGGGTGGTCATGAACCAGATTTATCTGCTTGGAGCAAAAGCCTCTCAGCTTGAGATTACGAATATGAATTTCCGAACTAGGGCGACCACCTCGAAGATGATTGCCACCCTTTGCAGTAAAGGATTGATTCGGAAGGTACGTTTTGAAGGGGATTTAAAACGGTTTAAGCTAGAATTTACAGCAGAAGGGAGCGCTTTGGTCAAACGCGTGTTGCCTATCGCCAAAGCATTAAGAAAGCAAGGGTATCAAGGAATAGAAAAGGAGGATTTTGATGTGTTTTTGAAAGTGATGCAGCAAATGCGAGGTAATTACGAATAGAAATTTTGAATGATAAAAAAGATTAAATGCAAAGACTCATAGAGGCAACTGTTCAAGATATTGCCCAGAAACACTTGGAAAAACGCTATAAGCCAAAAGCAAAAAAAGGGAAGCTATTTTCTAAAATAGAAGTGCGCACCAAAAAAGAAAAGGGGGGAAAGCGTGCAGATGGTTTGCTAGCTTTCAAACGATGGCTGCTAGGTGTTTATGTGGTATCCATGGAAGCAAAATCCTACAAAACCCTACCTGCTATGAAACCCTATCGAGATGATAGATTATGGTTGTTGAATTCATTATGGGCAGGCTTATTGGTTTGTATTTTCACGGGTGGTTTTTACGCGCTTTTCAAAATGAGCGATGGTATGTGGCAGTTTCTGATACCCCTGAATATGTTTATCTTGGGAGTGGTGCTTTATGGGTATTTTACTAGAAAAAGTTATCGTCATAAAGTGGTGGATGTCGTTAATCAAGTCGGGCAATATCCTGCCAACGAGCAATGGCTGGCTTTTTCGATGGATAGTCTAGCTTCTATTTCTCTCAATAAGCGAAAAAATCTAGAAACTATCTGTCGTTTCCGAGGCATCGGAATTCTAATTGTACATAATAAAAGTAGGGTAGAGGAGTTGGTACAACCGAAAATGCGCTTTAAATGGCGAAAGGATTTTCTGGTGGATTATAGTATAGAATCAGAGATTCGTCAGAAGATAGCATAGTATCTTCGTGATTGTTTGAGATAGCTTTGTGCTGTTGCTGTTTTTTATAAAGGGGTCAGTCTTCTAATATCTAACTACTAAAATCAATATCTAGATACTCATGCAAGGTAAAAAAATAGGTATCTCTTTATCGGGTGGAGGGGCTAGAGGTTGGGCGCATATCGGTGTACTGAAGGCACTTGAAGAACACGCTATTTTTCCAGATTTCGTAGCGGGCTGCAGTGCAGGTTCAATCATTGGGACGCTATATGCAGCAGGAAAACCACCCGACGAAATACTCGAAATAGTCAAGTCCAATAATTTACTGCGCATCATTCAGTTTGGGATGCCGATAGCCGGATTGACCAATTTGAACTATCTGCGAGAGCAACTAGAAGAGCATTTAGAGCAAGACAGTTTTGAGTCACTACGAAAACGACTTTTTATTGCGGTGACAAACTTGAATACAGGCAAGCTAGAGATAAAATCAAGCGGTGAGCTATTCAAACCTGTAATGGCTTCTTGCTCGATTCCAACTATTTTCAAACCCGTAGCAATCAATGGAAGTTTATACGTGGACGGTGGCGTCATGAATAATATGCCAGTGGATAGTCTAAGGGCAATCTCAGATGTTTTGATTGGAGTCAATGTGATGCCGCATGGCATAGTCAAATCAGAAGATGTAAGTAACATTGCCGAGATTGCAGTCCGTTGTCTGGAATTGGTGGTTTGGAATAATGCAAAAGCTTCCGCCAAAAAATGCGATGTGCTGATAGAAGTGGAAAAAGCGTCATTATTTCAAATGTATGATTTTAATTATGCTGAAAAATTCTTTGAATTTGGATACGAGGCAGCAATGCAAAAAATACCAGATTTATTGCGTAAGTTGTTGTAAGATTGAAGCGGAAAGATAATAGAGGAGACCAAAAGCTTTTTCTATAAACTGTCATATATGTCCTATATCAGAAGATTGGTACTTCAGCGGGTCAATAAGGAAGAAATCAACGAAAGTATACGAGAGATACGGACGAAACATTTCTCTACTTTTGTACTTTCAGTGGTTTACTTTGTGGGAATTATAGGTATGCTTTCCTCTCATCGGGAGCCTTTCAGTATGTTGACACCATTGAACTTGTTGTTTTCTAGTATCGTTGTGGCTTATAACCATCCTCAATGGACTTGGAAAACAGTTGTTTTTATTGTCTTTACGTTTATAGTCGGCTTTTCTATTGAAGTTGTCGGGGTAGAGACGGGGCTGGTTTTTGGAAGCTACCAATACGGGCAAGTCCTAGGCCCAAAGTGGCATGGCACCCCCTTTATGATTGGTGTGAATTGGGTGATGTTGACTTATTGCGCTGGTATTAGTATGAATCATGTTTTAGCGAAAGCTACCCCATGGATGAAATCCTTTTTCGGTGCTTTGGTTTTGACCAGTTTGGATGTACTAATAGAGCCTGTTGCGATTAACTATGGGATGTGGACGTGGGACTATGGTGTCGTTCCTTGGAAAAACTATGGTGCTTGGTTTTTAATTTCATTCTTTTTACTACTCGTTTTTTATGTTTTGATTGGAAAATTGAAAAACAAAGTTGCCTTATCCCTGTTAGTTATTCAGTTCTTGTTTTTTTGGATATTAGGAATAGATTGGTAAGAATAAAGCCTTAGCATGCAAATTTTGATTTATATTTCAATCACACTTGGTACGGTTGCAGGAATGGAATTTGTGGCATGGTTTGCCCACAAGTACATTATGCACGGCTTTTTGTGGTCATGGCATGAAGACCACCACAAACCACATTTGAAAGATGGTTTCTTTGAAAAGAATGATTTGTTCTTTTTGGTTTTCGCCATCCCTAGTGCATTGTGTTATATCCTCGGCTCGGCTACACCCCATTTTTGGTTGTTTTTTGTAGGGGTGGGTATTTCGATTTATGGATTGATTTATTTCTTGATCCATGATGTGTACATCCATCGCCGCTTCAAGTGGTTCAAAAAATTGGACAATCCTTATTCCAGAGCAATTCTACGAGCGCATGGCCATCATCACGCCAATCCCGATAAAGAAAACTGTGAGTCTTTCGGTCTGCTAGTCGTTGATGAAAAGTATTTCAAATCACGTAAAGAATGGTCAAAACAATTGAAGAATAACGAAATTTATCATTAGCCCCACCAATCAAGAGCCCCCTAAAGATTCTTAGGTATTTTGAATCTGAACTCTGTCCCTAGTCCAGGTGTAGATTGTTCCAGCCAAATGTCTCCCTTGTGATTTTCTACAATAGTTTTGCAAATAGCCAGCCCAACCCCAGTTCCCGAAAATTCATTTTCGTGGTGCAACCTACTGAATAGGTCGAATATTTTTTTTCGATGTTTGGGCTCTATTCCAATCCCATTATCAGAAATGCTGAAAATATGATGTTTATTGTCCTCCAAGTAGATAACAGAGATGATTTTCTCTTTAGATAGATTGTATTTGATGCCATTTTCGATGATCCTAAAGAATAATTGATTCATCTGAGTTTGATTAGCGGTCATCTTCTTGGGATAAGAAAGCGGAAGCCCCAAAGATAGGTCATCGTGTTTCTGATACAAATAGGCTTTTATTTTTTTTAGAATGTCATCAACATCAATCGAAGTAACTTCAATATCCTCACGGTCATATTTGAAAAAATCCATGACATCATCTAATACTTGGTCCATCTTGACCACGTTTTTAGAAATGTAGGATAAATATTCTTGCTCTTCATCCTTGCCTTCAAACCTGCTATGAAGCAAGGAAGAAAAAGAACCTATACCTCGAAGGGGGCTTTTTAAATGATGAGAGGCAGCATACAGAAATTGTTTCAATCGCCCATTTTTATAGATTAGTTGTTGGTTGAGCAATTTTAGGTTTTGATTGATATAATCACGCCGCCCCATTATTATTGTATGTATCAGGAAAATGATAATTAGACTCAAAATAAAAACCATCTTGCTGATGATGACATCAGGTTGGATATAGAAACTAAAGGAAATGATAATTAGACAGTAAGCGTAGAAAATAACCATTTCTTTATTCGTACGGTTTATGATACCCATTCCTACAAATGACAAATACAACCCGATCGTGTAATCGGGTGAAAATCGGTTGACATGGACTATCCAGATAATCCAAGCGATGGTTAAAAAGTTACCGATATAAGATGGTAGGGCTAGATATTTTTTGGCTTTTTTATTAGTAAAAGAAAGAATCAATAAAACAATCCAAAAAAGAGAAATCACCAATCGATGAAACATATTATCTACCGCTTCATCCGAAAAATAGATCAATATTAGACCATAGAAAGGGATGAAAAAAACCATCATTATAATCCATAGTCGATGAATTAGAATTTCGTTTTCGTCTAGTTCGAATAGTTGGAGCATTTAAGGTAGCTTGATAAATTGAGTACTTAACTTGGAATTACCACTTTGAAATATGTTTGAACAAGTCAAAGGAATGAGGAAGAAATAAATGTACAGAATTTGGGTAATCAGTTTTGTGGTCAAAATCGTTAAAACGATTCAATTTTCTTTGTTTTATGCCCCCACCGTTAAAACGGTGGGCTTCGATTTTCACGCAACTTGCATTAATGTATAGATACTAATATCTAAATACTAATTTTAGGATAAAATCTACTATTTTCAATTTTAATAAAATTATTACAGGATTCCTAAATGTTTTCACTACTTATTGAAATTGGTTTTTTAGAAATCAGGATATGGGACGTCCTGGATGTCCTCATTGTTGGTTATTTGATTTTTCAAATCTATCGTTTGCTCCGTGGGACGATGGCCTTCAATATTGTGATAGGTGTGATGGCATTATTTGCAGTTTGGTGGTTGGTAGGGCAGTTGGAAATGGGGCTTTTGTCTTCCATCCTGAATCAATTTGTAAGTGTTGGGGTGATCATGCTCTTGATTATTTTTCAACCTGAAGTAAGGCGTTTTTTATTGTTTATTGGAAACACTACTTTGAAAGGCCGCTTTAGTTTCTGGAAACAGATACTTTCCAACAACTCCGAAATTGATAAACAAACAGAAGAAGCAGTAGAGGCTATTTTGAAAGCTATGGTCAGGATGGGAAAGACCAAAACGGGGGCGCTCATTGTTTTTGCCAATAATGCCAATGTCCAAGCTCTAGGAGAAACAGGGACAATGATTGATGCCAAAATATCTCAACCGCTTATTGAGAGTATTTTTAATAAAGAAAGCCCACTGCATGATGGTGCTATGCTAATCAATAACAGTAAAATCCATGCCGCAAGTTGTATTCTTCCTGTTTCTTATCGCAGGGACATCCCCAAAAGCGCAGGATTGAGACATAGAGCAGCGATAGGGGTGACCGAAGGTTCTTCCAATGCAGCTTTTATCGTTTCAGAAGAAACGGGTAAACTATCTTACGCTTATCAAGGTAATTTGATAAGGGGGATGTCTCAAAAAGATTTGAGAGACAAACTAATGAAGCACTACTCGGAAAGCGATAATGTCAGCGTTATACCTGAAGTGCCTATCCCTCAAAGTGAAGAGAAATCGTAAAGGACCTCGATAATATTTTTTCTACAACCGTCGATTGCTCCAAATCAGGGTCAAATAACAAAATATTGTTCATTCCTGCCGAAAACTTAAACTCGGGTGAGAATATAAAATAAGGGAAGAAAAACTGAACACCAACCCCTGTTTCAAAAGCGAAATCGGTAGGAGATACTTTGACCAAATCATCCGCTTGTCGGGCTCTCGAGTCACTGGCTACATCAAAAGAATATTTTACACCAGCAATCAAAAAGAAACGCATATCATTGTAAGGCTCTGACTTGTACCTGACATGGAAAGGAATCTCCACAAAAACGGATTCCACTTTCCGCTCTCGAATCAAACTTGTTTTGGGTCTGGCATAAGTCAGATTACGTTCCGCAAAAGATAGGGTGGGCAGTAACCTGAAATCAAAATATTGACCAACTTTGAGATTGGTGATCACCCCTAAATTGAAGCCAGGGCCGGTAATTGATTCGGCTGTTAGTAGGCTGTCGTTCTCTACGAACCGCTTGGACAGGTCAACTTTATAGTTGGAGGTGTTGTAAGCAAGGGTAATGCCGAAATAATAGGGCTTGCTTGCGAAATCCCGATAGTTGTAACTCTTTCCGCCCGATTGGGCTGCTAGAGGGCCCATCATAAAGAAAGCGATGCAACATACGATTACTTCTCTCCAACGTAAATGGAACAAATGCCTAATGTTAATGGAATACATTGATTATTGTTATAGCCTATTTTATTTAAAACATCCACGAAGTCTTGCCCATCAGGGAAAGCTTGGACGGATTCATAAAGATAAGAATATGCCTTGGGGTCTTTGGAAGTAAAACGTCCAATTGTTGGCAATATGTATTTGAAATAGAAATTAAATAATTGTTTGAAGGGGAAGATAGTTGGTCGAGAGAACTCTAGGATTACTACTTTTCCACCTGGTTTAAGCACTCTTTTCATCTCTACCAATCCCTTTTCTAAGTGCTCATAATTTCTTACTCCAAATGCAACGGTCAGGGCATCGAAACTATTGTCTTCAAAAGGTAGATTTTCGGAATCGCCACTCTTTAATTGGATGACTTGTTCGAGGCCTTTTTTGGCGACTTTCGTTCGACCAATAGCTAGCATTTCTTCCGAAATATCCACACCAATGATCTGCTTGACTTGTATTTGTTTGGCTGTTTCTAGCGCCAAATCGGCAGTGCCTGTTGCTACATCAAGCACATATTTGTGTTTGGTCGGATCCAACTGGGCAATTGCTTTCTTCCTCCAAGAGCGATCAATGCCCAAGGATAAAAAACGGTTTAAGAAATCGTAATAAGGGGCAATGTTATCGAACATATTCGATACTTGCTTCTTTTTAGAACCCTCCTCCGAGTACGGTTTGACCTGTTGTTTTTCCATGTCTGAATTTCAGTTTGCAAATATAGGCTTATGCTTGCAATTCATGCAAGTTCCAATAGTTTTCTTTATAACAATAGGAGAGAGAATGGTTCAGGATGGCACAAAAAAAGACCTGCAAGTGGTCGAATCTTGCAGGTCGTTCATAAATTAGTATGAAGCTTAAATCTCACTAGTTACCCTAATATACGTATGATTTACCATAATTGTTTTCCTTTTTAAGGAATTATTAAGACTTTTTTTACGAAAACGTTTGAAAATAGGATTTTTTTTAGTATTGGTTCGTTTTTTTAGTATTTAACTTTAAAGAACACTGTTAAAAATTGTATCCTACAGATAATAAAAACCTGCTTTCAGTATCTGAAAAATTGAGGTCTTGTCCATAAATATGGATGTGCTCTCCAAATTTAGAGAAGTTGCCCTCATATTTTAAATCTACACTCAATCGCCACAAATCCACTCCTAGACCGCCCTGCCATCCGAAAGTCATGTCTTCAAATTTTTGTTCATAACCATCGATATCAATCAAGTCCGAGTTGCTATTGATATGTACATGACCGACAGGGCCTGCATTAAGGCGTATCGGGCCAAATTTTAATCCAAATAACAATGGGATATCTAAGTCTTGGTAAGATTCGCTTCGTATGGTAGATACGGTATTGCCAAAACCATCCACTTCTTCCACGCTAAAGTCCACTGTATTGGAATTGAAGTAGAGACCAGGCTCCACATAAAATTTGTGACCAATTCGGAGCATCGCTCCAAAATGGATACCATATTTTGCTTCTTTGATGCTCAAGCCCAGTTCATTTGCGGAATCAGAGTTGATCACCATCAAATCGTCTGCACTAATGTCGGAAGTACTGATGCCAGCTCTCAGGCCAAAGGTGAGCCATTTGTTTTCCTTTTGAGCGTGTAAATTGGTAGAAACGAAGCAGCAGAAAGCTGCTAATAGAATTACATTTTTCATGGTTAAATTGATTTTGGTGGTTTAACGACCAAAATGCATAGAAAAGTAATTCCTTTCAAGCTTTTAACAGCTTCTTAACCGCTTAGATTAGAAGACAGAAGCAAGCTCACTTCCATTGCGTTTTACGGAACTTGAATTAGATATGTATTTCTGTCCTAGCACTTACTTACAACACAAAACCAACTGACAGTACCAGCCTAATTTCTTTCGTGCCTAGGTCATGGGACTCGCCTCCAAAGTTGAAGTGATGCCCAAAGTTGCTGATACTTTGTTCGTATTTGGCATCTATGATAATCGTATTTCCTAGGTCAATGCCTGCCCCGACATGCCAACCGATGCTAGGCATATTGAAATCTTGTTTATACTCAGGGAAGTTGTCCTCTATCGTGGTTTTTCCCGGGATGTTGAATCTCGCAATCCCGCCCGTGAAAGCTTTTAATCCATAGATTTTGATTCCAACATTTACAGGGACATCCACTCTGTAATAGACCTCTTTCATCGTTTCATTGGTGACACTTTGGTCTAAACTAACTCGCTCGACATCGTACTGAATCGTATGGAAATCCCATAATAATTCTGGCTGAATGTAGAAGATTTTCATAAATGGAACTTGCGCCATTATCCCAAAACCACCGCCTTGCTTGGCTTCAGCAAGGTCAAAAGTTACGGTGCTATACCCTTCTATATTGGTAGATGTAAAAGGTGTCGTGTTTTCTATTTGAGGCCAGTAGTAGTTTAGCTTTGCGCCAATTTTGGTTTCTTTTTGTGCCTGTAGAGCAATTGAAACAGCAATAAAGAGTAAAAGGGAGAAATAATTTTTCATAGAACGGTTTTAGATAAAATCGCAAATAATAATGACAGATAATCAAGGCGATATTTGTTGGGGGGTAAAAAGTATTCCTTGTTTGGGGGTAGGAATAAACTCTAATGAATACCTTTGCCCTAATTATACGGACAAAGTTTGGATTTGTTTTGATATAGTAGAATAAATAATATTAAAAAAGATATATTTCACTAGCTATGGAGATTACGTTTGTTGAATATGTAGCAAGCTTTCCTAGGCATGCACTTTGTCCTAAAGATAGCAAGCCAGAATATGCTTTCATTGGTCGTTCGAATGTGGGGAAATCTTCTTTAATCAATATGCTGACCGAGCGAAATGAGCTGGCACGGACGTCAAAAAAGCCGGGTAAAACCCAGATGATTAATTATTACGTCGTCAACAAAAACTGGTATGTCGTAGATTTGCCTGGTTACGGCTACGCTAAGATTTCCAAGAAAAAAAGGGATGATTGGCGCAAGATGATTGAGGGATATATGCTTTTTAGAGAGACGCTTCAGTGTGCTTTTGTCCTAGTAGATTCCCGGCATCCTCCACAACAGCTAGATCTCGATTTTATAAATTGGCTGGGTAAAATGCAAATTCCTTTTGTGATTGTATTTACTAAAATAGACAAACCCAAAGCCAGTCAACTCGAAGAAAACCTCCGTCTTTTCAAGGAGAAAATGCTAGAAAATTGGGAAGATCTTCCTCAAATTTTTATGACTTCTTCTGGTAAAAAGAAAGGACGCACCGAGATTATGAGCTTTATAGAAGATTTGAACAGACAGTTCTATAATGATTTATAGATG
>JAHDBO010000049.1 GCA_020630355.1 Saprospiraceae bacterium | reverse complement strand
TTGCCAACTGATGAGCTTGGTGTTCCGACATCAACCTGATGTGCTAGATATTCAGCTCGACGAACAGGGTTTGTACAAGCGCTCATCATTGAACATATTATAAGACGTCGTAACCGTCAGAGCCAACAAATGATTTTTCATCTTTCCTTGTTTGACAATAACACAAACACTGACATTCAAATTTCACTAATCACCTCAATTAATCCTCCCATCCTCAAATCTTCTTTCTTAATATTGCTCCGTTTCGTTCGGGAAATCACGGCTTTTCACATCAGTAATATAGTTAGCCGTCGCCCCTTTGATCCCTTCAAACAAATCTAAATAAGTCCTCAAAAAACGAGGCTGAAAATCCTTGGTAATCCCTAGCATATCGTGCGTTACGAGTACTTGACCATCTGCGTGCATCCCAGCGCCAATACCTATTGTTGGAATCGTCAGCATCTCAGAAACCTGCTTCGTCAATGCGGCAGGAATTTTTTCCAGGACAATAGCAAAGCAACCCAATTCTTGTAGCAGCATCGCATCTTCGATGAGTTTTTTGGCTTCTTCTTCTTGCTTGGCACGAACAGTGTAAGTGCCAAATTTATAAATAGATTGTGGTGTCAAACCTAGATGCCCCATGACGGGTACACCAGCCGATAATATCCTAGTGATGGACTCTTTCACCTCCGAGCCACCTTCTAGTTTGATGGCATGCGCCCCTGATTCCTTCATAATTTGAATCGTAGACTCCAAGGCTTTCTTAGAGTTTCCTTGATACGAACCAAAAGGTAAATCCACCACCACCAAAGCTCTTTTCACCCCTCTAATCACAGAGGAGGCATGATAAATCATCTGGTCAAGCGTAATCGGCAAGGTCGTCTCGTGCCCTGCCATCACATTAGAGGCAGAATCCCCAACCAATAATATGTCAATCCCTGCCTCGTCCAGAATGCGCGCCATCGAAAAATCGTAAGCCGTCAGCATGGCAATGCGCTCTCCCTTCGCTTTCATGGCCTGAAGGACATGGGTCGTGATTCTTTTGATTTCTTTGTTAACGGACATCTTTTAGTAATTGAAAATGAATAGTAGATTTTATTCTAAAATCAGAGATTAGTAATTAGTCTTTAAAGATTAGATTGAAAATCATTCTTTTATAGCCTACTGTTTTTACCAAAATCAAAAATAGAATAATGTCTAGTGAAAAATGAATATTTGAAGGATATTCAGGTGACTTTGGTTCTGGCGATGAATCGGGCGAAGAAGCCTGGGAAAAATCGCTTGAGATAGATACCAAAAATTTCTTTTGCACCGCCAATGTAGGCTTCTCTTTTCTGTTTTTTGATAACTTTCAATACTTTTTTTGCAAATTTCTCCGCACTCATCCCTGCTGCTTGTCCTGGGTCTAGTTGGGCATGTTTGTCGCCATTGGGATTCAAAGCATTATAGGAAATATTGGTTCGAATATAACCAGGACAAATCAAAGTCACTTTGATATTGTCATCAACCAGTTCTGCCCTTAAAGCATCGAAAAAACCATGTAAGGCATGTTTGGAGGCCGAATAAGACGAACGCCTAGGCGTTCCAAATTTTCCGACCACACTCGAAATGACCACAATATGCCCTAGTTTATGCGACAACATCGTCGGCAGTACTGCCTTCGTCATCGCTACCTGTCCTAGGAAATTGACATCTAAAATACGCTTCGTCACTTCAAGCTTGGTCTCCTGTACCAATCCCCTTTGGGATATTCCCCCATTATTGACGAGAATATCAATCTTAGGGTACATTTCCAAGATGGGATTTATTTTTTGAGGAATACGGTCAAAATCGCTCAAGTCCAAAGGCTGTACGATGGCCTCCCCTCCGTATTGTAGGCATTGCTCCTTCACTTTCGCCAATTTATCGACATTTCTAGCCGACAAAATCAAGCGTGCGCCATGCTGAGCAAAAGCATAAGCCAGCGCCTCTCCAATCCCAGAAGAAGCCCCCGTTATCCATATCGTTTTATTTTTGAACATGATATTGTTTTAAATATACATTGAACTTTGACACTAACATAAACAAATCCCATCTTCCCATTAAAACTAAAAGTTCTCCCATCAATTCCCAAATAGAAAGCGAATAAGAAACCCTCATAAAATTAACTTAGCGATTTTTGGTGCAATAGCGCCCCAAAGGGATGCCCTTGGCAATGGAAAAACGATGGATAATGAGTTTTTTCAAGCTATTCGCCAAAATCCTAATTGGGAAGTTATCTTTTGACCAGCACTAGAGCTATTTTTGCAAAAAAAGAAAATATGATAGTCGTAACGGGCGCAGCAGGATTTATAGGAAGTTGCTTGGCAAGTCAATTGAATCAGGAGGGATATGAAAATCTCGTTTTGGTTGACGATTTTTCCAGAGCGGACAAACAACCAAATTTAGAAGGTAAAAAATACTTAGAGAAAGTTGATAGGAAGCTATTTCATGCTTGGCTCATGGCAAATGCTCGAAATGTGAATTTTGTCTTCCACCTCGGTGCCCGCACTGATACGACCGAACAAAGCAAGGCCATTTTTGACGAACTCAACCTCAATTATTCCAAGACGGTTTGGAATGCTTGTGTCGAATATCAAATCCCATTGGTTTATGCTTCTTCTGCGGCAACCTATGGTGCTGGGGAACTCGGTTATAACGACGATGAATCCAATATCGAGCAATTGAAACCGCTCAATCCTTACGGTGACTCTAAGAACGATTTCGACATTTGGGCTAAGCAACAGCAAGAAGCCCCCCCCTTCTGGGCAGGCTTGAAATTCTTCAACGTTTACGGCCCGAATGAATACCATAAAGGCAGGATGGCTTCCGTGATATTCCATGCCTTTCGGCAAATTAAGGCAACGGGAGGCATGAAACTATTTCGTTCGCACCGTCCTGATTTTGAGAACGGCCACCAGTCCAGAGATTTCATCTACGTCAAAGATGTCGTCAAAGCCTGCACTTTTTTGATGCGCTACCCGACCAAAAGCGGCATTTATAACCTAGGTACAGGAAAGGCGCGCACTTTTCTGGATTTGACTACCAATACTTTCAAAGCAATGGGGCTTAGGTCAAATATTTCCTTCATCGATACGCCTGAAGATATTCGGGATACCTATCAATATTTCACAGAGGCCAATATGCAGAAGTTTATTGATTTGGGATATACAGACGGCTTTCATAGCCTAGAAGAAGGCATAGAAGACTACGTAAAGCATTACTTGATTCCTGAGCGGTATTTTTAATCGAGATGATTCTTTTATAGAAAAATCCAATAATTTTAAGCCATCAAAATCAATCCAATATGTTCTCAGCCGAAACTTACAAAGCCAGAAGACAAGCCCTAAAAGCAAAAATGGGCAGCGGAGTATTACTTTTCTTGGGCAACGAAGATAGCCCAATGAACTACACTGACAATGTGTATCATTTTCGTCAAGATACTTCGTTTTTGTATTATTTTGGAATTGATAAACCAGGATTGGTTGGCCTAATTGATGTGGATAATGATAAGGATTATCTTTTTGGTAATGACATCAATATCGAATATATCGTTTGGATGGGAGAACAGCCTTCTATGCGCGCACTCGCTGATTCGATTGGAGTAGAGGAAACCATGCCACTAGCAAAATTAACGGGTTTTCTAGCAGGAAAAGAGGTTCACTATCTCCCACCATATCGAGCATTGCACTTATTTCGCTTGGGCGAATATTTAGGAAACCCACCAGAAAAAATCAACAAAAAAGGCTCAGAATCACTCATTCATGCGGTCATTGCCCAGCGTTCTTATAAAACAGCCGAGGAGATTGTCGAAATGGATAAAGCCGTTACTTTAAGCGGACAGATGCACGTCGCAGCCATGAAAACTGCTAGGGCTGGCATGAAAGAAGCAGAACTTGCTGGGCTTGTGGAAGGAATGGCAGTCAGTGGCGGTGGTGGCTTGGCCTATCCCGTTATTTTATCCGTCAATGGGCAAATCCTGCACAACCATTATCATGGTAACACCCTACAAGAGGGACAACTCGTCCTAGGAGACTTTGGTGCGCAAACCACTAGCAGCTACGCTGGAGATATTACTAGGACTTTCCCTGTGTCAAAGCGTTTTTCTTCTATTCAAAAAGATATTTACAATATCGTCCTCAAAGCTGAAGTCGATTGTATCGAAGCTTTAAAACCAAACGTTTTATACAAGGATGTCCACCTACAATCCTGCCGCATTATAGCACAGGGTTTAAAAGATCTGGGCCTTATGAAAGGCGATATAGAAGAAGCCGTTGCCGCTGGGGCACATGCGCTCTTCTTTCCGCACGGACTAGGGCACATGATCGGTATGGATGTGCACGATATGGAAGGTCTAGGCGAGGATTATGTAGGATATACCCAAGAAATAAGACGTAGCACGCAATTTGGTCTGAAGTCGCTGCGCCTAGGAAAGGCTCTAGAAGCAGGTTTTGTCCTGACCGTGGAACCAGGCATCTATTTCATCCCTCAGCTCATCGACAAATGGCAAGCAGAAAACAAGCACAATGCCTTTATCAATTACAGCGCGCTAGGCGCTTTTAGAGATTTTGGAGGTATCCGAATCGAAGACAATGTGCTCGTCACCGAAACAGGTTTCCAAGTACTGGGACAGCCCATTCCCAAAACAGTTCAAGAAATCGAAGCATTAAGAAGGTAGTGTTTTATTCGAGCATATCGTCTTGATGTTATTTGACTGCTTTTAAAAAGCTATCAGAATGAAATCTAGTTTTATTAATTTGCAATAAACTGTATTGATATGAAAGCCTATCTAAATTTATTAGAGCACATTCTCGAAAATGGCAACCAAAAGGAAGACCGTACTGGAACAGGAACTATCAGTGTGTTTGGTTATCAAATGAGGTTTGATCTAGCAGAAGGCTTTCCACTTTTAACCACTAAAAAACTACATCTAAGGTCCATCATTCACGAGCTTTTGTGGTTTCTGAAAGGCGATACCAATATTCAGTATTTAAAAGACAACAAGGTTAAAATATGGGATGAATGGGCAGATGAAAACGGGGATTTAGGTCCTGTTTATGGCAAACAATGGCGAGATTTTGGAGGCGTGGATCAAATTACCCGACTGATTGACACCATTAAACAAAACCCAGATTCGAGGCGGATGATTGTCTCGGCCTGGAACGTTCCAGAAGTGCAAGACATGGCACTACCGCCTTGTCATTGCCTGTTTCAATTTTATGTTGCGGACGGGAAATTATCTTGTCAACTATATCAGCGCAGTGCCGATGTATTTCTTGGTGTTCCTTTCAATATTGCCTCTTATGCACTGCTAACGATGATGATTGCACAAGTCTGTGGATTGCAAGCTGGCGAATTTGTGCATTCATTTGGAGATACACATCTATATAACAACCACATAGAACAAGCCAAGTTACAACTCACAAGAGCGCCTAGAGCGCTTCCAAGAATGCTTATCAACCCTGAAGTTAAATCAATTTTTGATTTTAAATATGAAGATTTTTCTCTAGTGGACTACAATCCTCACCCGCACATTAAAGCGGAGGTTTCGGTTTAGTTAGCCCAATCATTTTGCGTGTCTATGCGCTTAATTCAATTCTTCCAAAGCCTCGTTCAATAAAGGATAAGAAGCTTCGGAGTTAGATTTTAATTGTTGGAAAATTGGCAGGATGGTTGCACCTGTGTTGGGGTTTTCATAGGCTAACTTTTCTATTTCTGCTGCCATCAATTCTTGAGGGCGCATACCCATCATCAGATAGCCAGATTTGATTTTATGAGCTATTTTATAGGTCTTTTCCCAGTCTTCTTCTTGTATATGTTTTGCCAATTTCTCTAAATCTATCGGATTTTGTTCTAAATATAAATCGACCATCTCCCTAACGAAACTATTATCCCCCCCAAAGGTTTCTTGTAAGTAAGTAAAATCAATATCTACTGCCTTTCTCTTTTCTTCTATCGTTTTCACTTCCTTCATTTCAGGATGAGCCGTTGTATTACGGATTGTTTTAAGAATCATATTTTTCAACTTTATGGGCGTGTAGGGTTTTGTCAAAAAATCAAGCATTCCGACATGAAGCGCTTTTTTCTTCTCTTCGACTAATGCTGCTGCCGACAGTGCGACTATTGGAGTTGTGTGATTAGGATTGGAAAGATTGCCTTTTATAGATACTGTCGCTTCATAACCATCCATGACGGGCATTTGAATGTCCATCAATATAAGGTCGAATTGATTTTCGAGTGTTTTTTCTACCGCTATTTTGCCATTGTTTGCCATCGTATAATCCACCCCCCATTGATCTAGGATAATCTTTATCAATTTTTGATTCATGAGGTTGTCTTCTACGACTAGCAGTCTTAATGATTCAGGAATCTTATCTTCGTTTGAATAGTCTTCGGGTTGGATTGTATCCAAATCGTGGACAATCTTTTTGCCAGAATTTTTGAAAGGCAGATGCAAAGTAAAGGTCGTACCTAGATTCACTTCACTTTCAACGTGAATCGTTCCTCCTTGCAGCTCGACCAGTTGCTTAACGATCGCCAAGCCTAGGCCAGTGCCACCAAACTGTCGGTTAATACTCGAATCTGCCTGTTTAAACTTATCAAAAACCCATTTCATTTTTTCAGGTGCAATCCCTATTCCTGTATCACTTACTTTAAATTCAACCCATTGGACATTTTGTTCTTTTCTCAATAATTTTGCGGACAAATTTATTTCCCCTTTTTCCGTAAACTTACCTGCGTTTCCAAGTAGGTTGATCAAAATCTGGGTCAGGCGTGTTGAATCACCTAGTAAGTAATGCTCAAAATGCAAATCAAAAAAAGAAGTAACTAAAACCGTTTTCTTTTCTCGGATTTTAAACCTGAACGCTTTTTGTACAGAATGTAATAGGTCGATTAAATCGAACTCGATTTCTTCAAATTGCATTTTACCAGACTCGATTTTGGAGACATCCAAAATATCATTAATTATCCCCAATAAACTATCAGCGGAGAACTTTAGAGAATGTAGATAATCTAGTTGCTTTTCTGAAGGGTTAGAATCCAACAACAAATGGGTCATCCCAATGACAGCATTCATAGGCGTACGAATCTCATGGCTCATGTTTGCCAAGAATTGTTTTTCTGCCGCTTGTGCATGTTCGGCGGTCTGTTTCGCCTGAATGAGTTCTTTTTCTGCCTTTTTACGCTCTGTTATATCTCTTTGTATAGAGACAAAATGCGTCACTTTCCCCTTCTCGTTGAATAGAGGGACAATATTCAAATCGACCCAGTAAGGGATGCCTGTTTTAGTATAATTAATCAATTCTACATGGACGGGTTGCGAATGTTCAAGGGCCTTCCGTATTTTATCCAAAGTCTCCCTATCTGTGTGTTCGCCTTGCATCTGTTTGGGAGAATGCCCGTCCATTTCATTTATATCATATCCAGAAATGGCGCTGAAAGCGGCATTGGCATACACAACCTTCAAGTCATTTATATCATGTGCCGTTGTGATCAATACCGCATCATTCGCATTGACGACAACTGCCTCCAGCAATCGCAGGCGTTCATCTTTCTGTTTTCTTTTGTACGCTTGCTCAATCGTTAATGGAAGTACTTTTAAATAATTTCTGTCCTTATCTTTAACCAGATAATCGTAAGCACCGGCCCGCAATGCTTTTACGGCTATCTCTTCATCCCCTGCCCCAGTTGCCAGAATAAAAAGAGTGTCTTCTAATAAATCAAATATTTCAAAAGCTGTCCCATCACCGAGGTTATAATCAGTAATGACAATGTCAAAAGTATGTTCTATAAGGATGTCTTTGGCTTTCTGTATGGAACCAGAAATGGTGTAGTCGTAATTCAACTGTTGTTTTTTGACCATACGCTCGAAGGCCATCTGGTCGATTTGGTCGTCTTCTATCAGTAATATTTTAATCATTGTTTACTTTTAAAACTTCCGCATAAAACACTAAATCACTATCTCCTGGAATTTGCTTTGCTTCGTTCCCAGTGGCGCCATACGCCAATGACGCCGGCACAAAAAACAAGTATTTCCCCCCTTCCCTCATTCCAAGGCAAATCTCATTCCAACCTTCGATTAAATTGGAGCTACCTTGTTTGAATTCTCTTGGAATCTTTTCTTTGAACGTATTTCTAAAAACAAAACCATCCTCCAGCATACCTATATAATTCATCCTGACCTTACTTTGAGGCAAAATTTGATTGCCCTGACCTTCTACAATTGTCAATCGTTTCAGATCATTCCCTAAATCTGACACCCCCATTCTATCCAAGGGCAAAAGCTGCCTCATCCGATTAGGTAAAAGTTGTGCCTTTTTATCATTCGATGCTCGAATGGCAATGCGTAGAGATTCGTCTTCTACATGAAGTAGTTTAAGGCAAATCTCCATCCTGTCGGACGCTTGAAATTGTTTAGGTTTTTTCTCCCAAAAAGCGGCATCCAAACTCATATAGATTGAATCATTGGGGTGCATTATTTTAAGCGCATCTTGAATAGGATTGCTATTAGATGCTGCATTGATCAGCATTTCGAGAGGACTGTTCTTTTCAAAAGTACTAAAAAAGACCTGACCGTTTTTGAGTTGCTTGATGTGGTAGGTAGCTACCTTTCCAGTGTTGTCAGACTCCTTATTGTGTTCAGAAAAACGATTAAAATCATAGCCCTTTTTCGCTCTCCAAAGAAAAGAATGACTGGATGTCTCCATTCCTTTGGAAGAAGGTTTTGGTGTAGGGAGCGTATCGTTTATTCTTAGTACCTCCTTGGCTATTCTGGCATCAAGTATTGTTTTATCCTGCTTGCAAGACAAATAAAAAAGAGCGATAATCAATAGGACTGATGTGGTACGATTCATTTGAATGAAGCACTTGGAGATGATAGAGTACTCTGTGAACCGTAAAAATAACAAAAATAAAACTGACCGCCTCTACCAAGGCTTCAATAATTCATCGGTATATTCGGGGAGTATTTTCTTCAGTTTAGCAATTGTACTAGAAAGTGTTCC
This sequence comes from Saprospiraceae bacterium, assembly GCA_020630355.1. Taxonomy (GTDB): domain Bacteria; phylum Bacteroidota; class Bacteroidia; order Chitinophagales; family Saprospiraceae; genus JAHDBJ01. The sequence continues at coordinate 1,843 of JAHDBO010000049.1, read as the reverse complement.
GTACACAGCACCTCCCGAAGCATTTCTATGCCCGCCTCCATTAAAATATTTTTTTGCAATTGCTTGTACAGAGAAATCTCCTTTAGAACGCAAAGACAATTTGATGATTTTGGGCTGTTCTGTTATGAAAGCGGCAAATTTCACGTTTTTCAACATCAAGATGTAATTTACGATACCTTCTGTATCTCCTCGCTGTATATCAAAATGATCGTAATCTTCCTTACTTAAAGTTATAATGCCTGTATTAAATTCCTCTAGAATCTCCATTCGCTCGGAAAGGCAATACCCTAGCAGTTCCAACTTTTTCTTATCTAAACTATTGTAAATTCGATTTTGAATGGCAGTATTATCAACCCCATACTGCATCAATTTAGAAACAATTCGAAATAGCTTTGGAGAAGTGGCATATTTGAAAGAGCCTGTATCCGTCAATATACCTGTGTACAAACAATTCGCAATCGTTTTATCCAATAAACCCTCCTTTCCCAAGAGTTCTACAAAATCAAACACCAGCTCACAAGTAGAACTAGCATTTGTATCTGAAAGCACATAATCACAATAATCTTCTGGATAGAGATGGTGGTCTATCATGACCTTCTTGCAATCCAACTCCTCTACAATGGGCCCCATTGGGTCAATCCTATCCAGGCCATTGTAGTCTAAACTAAAGAACACATCGGCTTCTTTCAATTTCTTTTTAGCTGTATCTGGATAGGCGTCGTAGATGATCACCGCTTTTGCATTGGGTAACCAATCCAAAAACTCGGGATATTCTGAAGGGAGTATAATGCTCACATTGTGTTGCATTTTCTGAAGAAAATGGAACAAACCTAGTGAAGAACCCAATGCATCACCATCTGGATTTCTATGAGAAGTAATTACAATACTTCTGGGTTTATCCAAGATTTGTTTAAGTTCTTCTATTTGATCCATAAATAATGGTTAAGGTGTTTGGTTTTGCATTTTGCATTTTGCTAAAGATAAGCAAACAGTTGTAATCAAAAGATGCCAAATATAAACCCCATTTAGCGTTTTTAACAAATCCAGCTTAGATTTTTTTAACACTTAGAGACTCTTTCGAGTGTAGTCTACGAAAATAAATTAGATGTGGCTACTAAATAAGATAGGAATATTTACCTTTGCAGCCAATTTTGGAAAATCTTTTTTAAATCACAAAAATCATACTCATGGCTGGAAACAGAACCTTTACCATGATTAAGCCAGATGCTGTGAAAGCTGGTAATATTGGAAATATCCTTCAAAAAATCAATGAAGGCGGCTTCCGCATTGTTGCGATGAAGTTGACGAAACTAAGTACTGAAAAAGCGGGTGAGTTTTATGCGGTGCACAAAGAGCGTCCATTCTATGGGGAGTTGGTAGAATTTATGTCTTCAGGTCCTATTGTAGCGGCAATTTTAGAAAAGGACAATGCAGTGGAAGACTTCAGAAAACTGATTGGGGCGACCAATCCTGCTGAAGCAGCTCCAGGCACTATCCGTGCGCTTTATGCTACTTCAATCGGTGAAAATGCCGTTCATGGTGCGGACTCTGACGAGAATGCTGCTATTGAAGGCAACTTTCACTTTGGCGGTGTAGAAATGTTTTAGAATACATTTATATAGGAAACAAACGTGAGCCATCTTACATTTTGCGCCACCAAATAGTGTGGCAAATAGAGATGGACATCTGGAAACAGAAGAAGCGGTATCTTGGCATCAAGATACCGCTTTCCTGTTTTATATCAGGTCTTTTGTGGTTGTAGAAGCGTATTGTATTTCTTCCAAATCACACAAAAGACCCTTTTTTTAGCCCCCTAAAATTCGGGATAACCTCTGTCGATAAT
>JAHDBO010000048.1 GCA_020630355.1 Saprospiraceae bacterium | reverse complement strand
CAGGCTCTTCTACTCGGACGCTAATCGCTGCGATGATAGAAGCACGAATATCTTTTGAATCGTAGTTTTTCTTAAAATGATCCCGCATCACTTTGACGATACTCTCTTTGAACGCATTCAGGTGCGTTCCACCTTGTGTGGTATATTGACCATTGACAAAAGAATAATATTGTTCGCCATATTGCTGACCGTGCGTCATGGCGAGTTCTACGTCGTCTCCTTTGAGGTGGATGATAGGGTAGCGGACATTCTCAAGGTCAGACTTACGTTCTAAAAGGTCTTTTAGTCCATTTTTGGAGTAAAGCGTCTTGCCGTTGAAGTTGATTTTTAAACCTGCATTCAGATAGGCATAATTCCAAAGTTGATTTTCAATATATTCTGCGTGGAATTTGTATTTTTTGAAAATACTATCATCAGGACGGAATGTGACAATCGTTCCGTTGGGCAAATCCGTTTTCGTGATTTTGAAATCTTCTGTCAATTCCCCCGTAGAAAACTCAGCGACCTTAGTTTTTCCCTCTCTGACCGCTTGCACTCGAAAATAGTTGGAAAGGGCATTTACTGCCTTTGTTCCAACCCCATTTAGGCCAACCGATTTCTTGAAAGCCTTGGAGTCGTATTTTCCACCCGTATTGATTTTGGATACACAGTCAATCACTTTCCCCAAAGGAATGCCACGCCCATAATCCCTTATGGTAACCTCTCCGTTTTCAACCTTAATATCTATTTGCTTCCCATGTCCCATGACATACTCATCGATGGAGTTGTCCAGTACTTCTTTGACCAATATATAGATGCCATCATCAGCAGCCGAGCCATTCCCCAACTTACCGATATACATCCCGGGACGTAATCTGATATGCTCCCTCCAATCGAGGGAACGAATATTATCTTCTGTATAATTTACTGTTGCCAATGTATTTTAATTTTATGCTTTCGCAAAATGAGGATTTTTTACAATGAAACCAAAAAAAGAAAAACTCTATTTTTTGTTTTATTAAAATATGAATTTAAAAACAAAAATTTTATTTTGCAACAATGCCTCCTATTTTTACATTTCAATTCTGAAGTCTATTTCAATCAATGACATTAGCAGAGGAAATCATAGCAGCATCTATCAAACGAGAACATCGAATGCAGACTTTCTTTGCATTGCTAGGCCTGGTTGTTTCTATTGGTATGTTGTACGCCTTTTATGACAAAAATACTTTTTTGTTTATTATCGGTATCGCTATGATACTTGGAGCTTTGGTATTATTGCGGACGGTTTGGCGATATAGTTCGATTGAAGCGCATCCAATTATGAGGCAATTGCAAGATAGGCCGAAGGAGGTCATTTGGGTCTATGCAATGGTGATAGAGCGAATGCCTTTTGGAATACATCTGAACCGTTCTAGTACGATGTTTTTCAAGAAGACGGACGGTACTGAAATTTGCTTTTCCATCCCCTACAAAAAGCTCAAATCGCTGCACCAATCCCTAGAAAAACAATTGCCTCATGCTACTTTCGGTTACAGCATCGAAAAAGCACAATGGTACACTGCCAACCCATGGATGCTGTACCGAGGAGAGGATTGAGCCTCCTTTTAAGCTTGAAAAACTGTTTTGTACGGTTCTTCTTTTAGAAAAGAGAGGGATTTTTGGGCAAAAACGAATATAAATTTTAGTTTTATGGTCATTCGGCAATATTTGTTGGATGGATATCAGACCAATTTTAAAACTGAATATTTAAACTATATGAAAAAGACGCTAGCGTTTATTTACTGCACCTTGTTTTTGCCTTTGTTGATGTTTGCACAGGAGGTAGAAAAAGGATTGGACCAAAAGATTGATGAAGCATTTATGCCCATTGCGGATGCATGGGAAGGTTTGATTCTGACAAGTATTCCTGTAGGGGGACTTGACATACCTATCGTATTGATTCTTTTGGTATGTGGTGCCTTATTTTTTACAATTTATTTCTCTTTTATAAACATTAGAAGATTCCCTCTAGCAATTAATGTGGTGAGAGGAAAGTATGATGATGTAGAAGGAGGACACGAGCCTGTAACAACAAATACTGTAAATACAGTAGACGGTGATATCGTTGATACGATTAGAGTCGAAGGACAAGCAGGAGAAGTGAGTCATTTCCAAGCACTGGCGACTGCTGTATCTGGTACAGTAGGTCTAGGGAATATTGCTGGAGTTGCCATTGCGATTGCATTAGGAGGGCCTGGTGCCACTTTCTGGATGATTGTTTGTGGTTTATTGGGGATGTCTTCTAAGTTTGTTGAGTGTACGCTTGGTGTGAAATATAGAGATGTAGATGCAAATGGCACTGTTTATGGTGGACCGATGTACTACTTAAAAAGAGGCTTGGAGGAGCGGGGTATGTCTGGTTTGGGCAAAGTTCTGGGAGGTGTATTTGCTGTATTGTGTATCGGTGCTTCTTTTGGCGGTGGCAATGCTTTCCAGTCGAACCAAGCTGGGCAGCAAATTATTTCTGCTCTAGGTCTAGAGGGGGGCGCTTCTGGTTTCTTTTTAGGATGTATTTTTGCCGCCTTAGTAGGTATCGTGATTATTGGTGGAATCAAACGTATTGCTAGTGTAACAGAGAAGATTGTTCCTTTCATGGCAGCTATTTATGTGTTAGCTTGCTTAGTGATCATCTTTTATAATATCTCCTATATTGACGATGCATTCGGTATGATTTTCAGCCAAGCGTTCACACCGCAGGCTGGTATTGGTGGGATGATTGGGGTCATTATTGTTGGATTTCAAAGAGCGGCATTTTCTAATGAAGCTGGTGCTGGTTCGGCTGCGATTGCACACTCTGCCGTAGTAACTAAATATCCTGCATCTGAGGGGATTGTTGCTTTGTTAGAGCCCTTCATTGATACGGTAGTTATCTGTACGATGACAGCCCTAGTGATCATTATATTCAATCAGGATGGTGCTTTTATGTATGGAGGTGATGGACAAGGAAATGTTATTATGGACGGAGTCAAGATGGGCGGTGTTGATTTGACAACGGAAGCCTTTGCTTCTGTTCTACCTTGGTTTCCTGCCGTGCTTACTATTGCTATTGTATTGTTTGCTTTTTCTACTATGATTTCTTGGTCGTACTACGGTTTACAATCTTGGAAGTATCTTTTTGGTAGAAGCCAAGCTGCTGATATTACTTATAAAGTATTGTTCTTACTATTCGTTATCCTTGGTTCGTCAGTGACAATGGGAGCAGTATTGAAATTTAGTGACGCCATGATTTTGGCGTTGGTATTTCCCAACATGATTGGTCTACTGCTGTTGTTCCCTAAAGTAAAAGAGGAATTGAATCGATACTTAGCTGCAATAAAAGAGAGTGGTAAATAAACTTGTTCTCTTTTTGTGAAAAACCCGCATCGAATTCCGATGTGGGTTTTTTATTTTTGTAAAGATGATAAAATACTGGTGTACATATTGGCTGTCCTTGTTTTTGGGCCTGGCTTTTGGGCAGGTGCAAGACAGTACGGTCGTATCTACAACTAGCCCTACCAGACTTGACAGCATTTATTACCAATCAGATAGCCTCGGTCAGCAGCTCGTCTTAGATTCGCTACAAGCGATTATCCCTAGGGATACATTATATAACCTGTATCAAAAATACTTGAGCAGCCTTTCTCTTGAAACTTCAAAAGAAGAAGAGCCGCTAGAGCCAGTTATTACTTGGGATACTTTGAACCTAGATTACGGACAAATATCTTTAGATACTACCGTTTCCAGAATATTTCGATTTCGGAATATTGGAACTGCTCCTTTATTGATTACCACGGTAAAAACTTCTTGTGGCTGCACCGCTACAAATTACCCTAAAAATGCCATCCTACCTGAAAAAACAGCAGAATTAGAAGTTAGCTTCGAATCCAAAAATCGGCTTGGCGTATTTGAACAAGCCATTATCGTTTATGATAATACAAAAAGCAGACGAACCATTCTCCGTATCAATGTGGAAGTAATCGCACATTGAGCCTTCTGCCCTATATTTCCCATTCTTATTAATTATTTCCCACAGTGAGAGGTGAAATACAATAATACATAGCATATACTCGCCATGGACATATTATCAACAAGGTTAAGATGATATTAAAAAGTCAAAAAAAAACTTAAAAAATCGAGGTTAAAATCTATTATATATTGTTACATTATTTTCATTTTGATTTTATTTTACTGAATTTAAAGAACTGATATACAAGTATTTATATTTTTTAATTTTATTTTTTGTGGTTTATTTAATGTCACTGAAATAGCATCAACTTAAAAAATTTGGCATTTATCGGTATGCCAGTTGCATTATACCTAACCGACACCTGAAAAGATCCTAATACAAACAGATTATTGAACGGGTTTACCACGAACTGTGCCTAGTACAGCCTAGTAATCTATTGTCCAAAAAGACCACTTAACAAGAAAATCATGAGAAATCACTCTCTATTCACTTTGTTTTTTATTGTTTTCATTCTCACTTCTTTCGGCTTAGTTGCTCAGAATGGTGTAAGAGGGATGGATATTCAAAATATATCTGACTGGAAAGAAGATACCTTGTTGTCGAAAGAAAGCACTTACATCATAGGATTAGAATCAACACCACAAGATAAGCTACAAAAAATCAAAGAAAGTGGAGTTGAGGTGTTGAAGTCATTTGGAGCTTTAAGTTATGAAATAGCTGTACCCTCAAACTATCCTTTGGCAAAACTAAAGTCATTAGGGGTCGTTCGTTTATCTGATTTGAAAACGAACTGGAAGATCGCCTCTTATGTCGACTCATATAATACCAATCCAGTATCTATAACATTCAATAAAAAAATCAATAAAGACCAAATTCAAGGACTTTTGGAGAAATACGGCTTCAAAAGTAAGGAGCGTCCTATGATGAATGGGCGCACTTTTGTAGGGGAAATCTCTCACGAAAATCTAGTTTCCTTGGCTAGTGAAAAAGAGGTCGATTTTATTGATTTGGCAAACGGTGAAGATATTCCTTTGATTTATGAAACAAAAGCAGCTCAAGCTAATAATGTGCTTAGTGCTGCAATCAAAGGGGGAAGAAATCTTCATGGAGAAGGAGTTGTGGTAGGTGTTGGTGATGGGGGCGAGCTAGGGGCGCACCTTGATTTCAATGGTAGAGTTGTCAATTTTGCTAGTGGAACTTACTCTTCTTATGGCGACCATGGCGACCATGTAGCGGGTATCATTGGTGCAGGCGGAATGGTCAATGAACGACATAAGGGTGTCGCTTCTAAAAGTACTTTATTAATTCAAAAGACCAGCAGGATAATTACCTATGCAGATACTTATCACAAAGAAAATGGGATGGTATTAACGAGCAACTCTTATGGTAGTAGTTCTTCCTGTGATAACGGAGGGGAATATAATTATACAAGCCAGAATTTAGATTGGCAATTGAGAGAATTGCCAGAGGTGCTTCATGTCTATGCCGCTGGTAATAACGGAGGGCTTGCATGTACAGGCTACCCAGCTGGATATAATACGGTAATGAGAAGTTATGCTTCAGCTAAAAATGTACTCACGGTTGGAGCAGTAGATGAATTTAAAAATATTACGGCTTATTCGAGTCGTGGCCCAGCAAAAGATGGCCGAGTAAAACCAGAAATTACCGCTGTTGCTGAAAATATTTATTCAACGAATAGAAACTACGGCTACAGAAAAGGCAATGGAACTAGCACGGCAACTCCTGCTGTAGCGGGTACAATCGCTACTTTGATAGAACGTTACCGTCAGTTGAATGGAGGCGCAAATCCTAGAGGGGATTTGATGAAAGCTATTGTATGCAACACTGCAGAAGATAGAGGAAATGTAGGTGTGGATTATCAGTATGGCTTCGGAGTTGTAAATGCGAAGAGGGGGCTAGAGACAGTTGAGAACGCACAATATTTTCTAGGAAGTATCAGGGAAAAGCTGACAAAGACCCACACTGTAGAAGTGAACACGGCGCTGGAGGAATTGAAGGTGATGTTGTACTGGCACGACTTAGAGGCCCAACCTTATCCCGCTCAAGCTTTGGTAAATGACTTGGATATAGAAATCGTTGCACCTGATGGTTCGGTTATTTTACCATGGGTTTTAGACGAGAATAGCTCCAATGTGGCTCAACCTGCTACTAGAAGAGCAGACAAACTAAATAATATTGAACAAATAACTATAACCAATCCTCAAGTAGGTACTTATACCATTAGAGTGAAAGGGGTTTCTTTGCCTTTATCATCTTCTTCTTCACAAGATTATGTGGTGACTTTTGATAAAATACAAAGAGAATTGACCTTAACACACCCGTATGGGGCAGAGGTGTTTGAGCCAGGCACAACCGAAATGATTGTCTGGGAAGCGACCGACAAAGACGGAGGTACATTCAACGTAGAATATAGAAAAGACGGAGGGGCTTGGAATACGATAAGCCAAGGAGTTGCTGCAAGTGTCAGTTATACTACATGGGCCATACCAGCAGAATTAGTGTCTTCAAATATTGAAATTAGAGTAACACAAAGTGGGAATAATTTAAGTAGCACCCATTCAGTACCAGTTCGGATTATTCCAAGACCTTCAGTCTCGACTGCGGCTTTATGTGACACTCGAATTAAGCTGGATTGGACGGGCTTGGAGTATGCTAGCCGATATGAAATTTTCCAGTTCAATGGCTTTGATTACGACTTGATAGGAAACACAACAAGTAACACTTTTACAGTGGAAAACAATCTATTGAGTAATACTGAATACTGGTTTGCAGTCAGAGCTTATGATATAAATGGAGCAGCCAGCTTACGGTCTATTGCCGTCCGAGAAACCACCAATACGGCTATTTGCGATACGGGACTCGATTTGTCTTTAGAAGAGATTATTGTTAGAAAACAAGGAAGGGAGAATAGCCCGTCCGCATTGACAAGTAAAGAAAATGTTAGCATTACTATCAAGAATAATTCTGTATCCAATGTCGAAAACATCAATGTGTCTTATCGTTTGGAGGGAGGGGTAGTAGTTACGGAGCAAGTTGAATTAATAGCGGCAAATTCAGAATTGAATTATAGCTTCAAAACAAGTGTGGATTTATCAAAAGCTATTTTTTATAGTTTGGATGCTTGGGTTTCTGCCGAAAAAGATTCTTACACTGCAAATGATAGCATTAAAGGCCTAGAAATAGAGCATATTCCTAATCCAGTGATTCAACTGCCAATGAGCCTCCCTTACGCAAACTTACCTGAAGGAAAGTATTATGAATCGGATTTAGCTGTCGCTGACAATGGAATGGTTGGCTTTGAAAATGTTGTGAACGGAGGAATGGATGTACAGACGGATACCGATGGTCAGAAAGTGGTTTCTGTTTTTTCAGTAGATGCAAAGTCTTATTCTGAAAATGCACTGATATTTACTTTTAACTTATCCAATTACCCTGAAAATAAACTGTTGTTGAATTTTGAATATTACAATGCAACGGAAGCGGGCATTAATACGGGAGAAGAAGGCAAGAATGTAAATGATTATGGAATAGAAATACTTGCAAGAGGTAGCGAGTATGACGACTGGGTATCTGTTACTCGATTATTATACGAGACGGACTGGGTATCTGTGGATGCTTTAGATGTAATTAGTAAAGTGGTATCTACTGGTCAATCGATTTCTTCCACCTATCAATTAAAGTTTAAGCAAGTAGCTAGTAGAAGCTTTTACATGAAGGGTTTTACCTTGAGCGATGGGGGAGCTTTACCAGTGGAACTTTCCGCATTTGCCGCTGATAAGTTGAATGAAACAGATGTCGAACTGACTTGGACTACAGCTACGGAATTAAACAATGATTATTTTGAAATCCAAGTGGCAAATGGTCAAAATAGCCTTGAGAATAATAATTTTGTTACAATTGGAGAAGTGAACGGAGTTGGGACTAGTGCTGAGACTCAAAACTATAGATTTGTTCATTCTGAAAAATATAGATTAGGAACTTATTATTACAGATTGAAGCAATTCGATTTTGATGGAGGCTACACCTATAGCGAGGTTGTTGCAGCTGATTTTGATAATGTTGCAGCAGTGAACGTCTATCCTAACCCAATTAAGCATAATCGATTTTTTATTGATTTAGAAAATCAGCAATCAGGCAAAGCAATGGTAGAATTTATCGCTTTGGATGGTAGGATAGTAAATCATTTTGGGTTTGAAACAACTCGTGGCTCTCAAACGATTGGGATGGATTTGCCAGGAAGTTTAGTTAACGGAATCTATTTAATAAGAGTTAGCAAAGGGGACACGGTTCAAACAAAAAAAGTAATATTGAAAAGATAATTGTAATTCGAGCGCATGTTTGTTTGGCCTCTAGGATTTTTCCTAGGGGCTTTTTAAGGTATAGGCTTTTCACCTGAATCCGCTACACAGGCTTGCGGGATAGAGAATTGGCATTGCTTTTGATTTAGAAGGGGGGAGAAAACATTTAAACAGGAGGATTATGCTATTAGATCTACGTTCGTATCGACTTATTTTATTATTGTTGTTTTTAAATTTTTCTATCTCCCAGATTGAAGCACAATCAAAAGAAACTTCCTTATTGGTATTTGAAAACTTGAACGAGCTGAGGGGATCTGATAAGAATAGCCATAGCTACAAATATAAAAATGATATAATAGGTTTTGTGAGCGTTGGGGAAAGCGGGAGACTCAACAAATTGATTGAAAGAGGTGTAGAAGTCTTAGAAGTGAAATCTACAGGTTTGTACTTGGTTCGGATTCCTGATTTTATTCAAACAGACGTATTAATAGCAGATGGTATAAGAAATATGGCAATTGTACCACAGCAAGCCAAGTTATCTCCTTCTGTTATAGAGCAGAACATACCAAATTGGGCGTCCCTCTCATCTCAAATGTCAACCTATGGTATTGTATTCCACCAATTTATTTCCAAAAAAGAAATCTATAAGATACTAGAGCAGCATAATGCTGAAGTGCAAGCGGTCCACGATAGGGGTAAAACAGTCATTATCGCCAATATGGACAATAATGCCGTAAACCGCTTGTCCCAAGAAGCAGGTATTGCTCATATTGACTTTGTCCAATCACCTGACGAGCCAATGATGTTGGATGCAAAGCAAACTTCTGGTGCCCATTTTGTCAATGCCAAATTTTCGGGCGGAAAAAACCTAAACGGACAGGGGGTTGTTGTAGGAATTGGAGATGGGGGAGAATTGGGCAGCCATATCGACTTCAACGGTCGAATCATCAACTATGCGAGTGGCACTTACACAAGTTATGGTGCACATCCTGACCAAGTTTCAGGGGTAGTCGGCGGCGGCGGGCATCTTAATCCAGATAATAAAGGCTATGCGCCTGAAGCCCAGCTATTGACTGAAAAAACCAGTAGGATTGTCAATAATGCTCGTATCTATTATGAAGACGAAGAGATGGTGGTGACGAATAACTCCTACGGAGCTTCTTTCTCCTGCTCAACAACTGGGCAGTACAACTACACCAGTCAAACACTCGACTGGCAAATGCTCGAATATGATAAAATGCTGCATGTATTTGCTGCGGGCAACTCTGCTGAAAGTACTTGTAATAGCTATCCAGCAGGGTACAATACCATATTAAGGTCTTATGCTTCCGCAAAAAATGTACTGACGGTTGGAGTGGCCGATTATAAAAAAGATATCTGGGCTGGTTCTAGCATGGGCCCCGTAGAAGACGGTAGGTTGAAGCCTGAAATTATCGGGATTGCTCAGGATGTCTGGAGTCCTGCAAGAAATTACGATTACGGTCTTTTCGGGGCAACAAGTAGTGGAACTGCTTCTGTCTCCGGTGCCGCTGCATTAGTCCATCAAAGATACAAACAACTAAATACAGGGGCTAAGCCTTCTGGGGCATTGGTGAAAGCCATTCTTTGTAACACGGCCGACGACCGTGGCAATCCAGGCCCCGATTTTCAATATGGCTTTGGAGTGATGAATGTCCGAAAGGCAGTAGAATTGGTAGAGTCGGGCAACTACACAAGTAATTCTCTTCGGAACAACCAGTCAACAACCATTCCGTTGACCTTGAACGGAAACGAAGAGCAAATCAAAATAATGTTGTACTGGCATGATAAAGAATCTGCGCCTTACCCAGTGAACAAAGCATTAATTAACGACTTAGACATTGAGGTCGTTGCACCAGATGGAACGACATCCTATCCATTGATACTAAATTCCAGTCCGTCATCGGTCTTGGGGGAGGCCGTGCCAGGCGTTGATACCTTGAATAATATAGAGCAGATTGTGCTAAAAGCCCCTTCCGCTGGTAATTATTCTATTATCATCAAAGGAACAGATGTGCCAGTAGGAACGCAGGATTTTGTCGTGGTCTGGGAAGTAGAAGAAAAGGGGATTACTTTGACACATCCTTTTCAAGAAACATCTTTAGAACCCAATACTCCTACGCTCATCACTTGGGACGCTAGCAGCTCAATCGGTAATTTAACACTGGAATACTCTGCTGATGGAGGGACTGTCTGGAACGAAATTGGTACGGCTTCAGCTCAGTTAGGTTACTATGAATGGCGTACGCCAAATATCCTTTCGGAAAAGGTATTGGTACGCCTGACAAGCGGTACATTGCAAGTGCAAAATGCTGCTCCTTTCCATATTTTGAAACGTCCTGATAATTTTGAAATTATAGCTATTTGCGATGGTAGTCTAAGCCTTCAGTGGGATGCGGTCGATTATGCGTCTGAATATGAGATTTATAAAATGGGGGCAAACAGTATGGAAGTGATCGGTTCTACCGCTTCTAATGAGTTTGTGGTCGATAACTTGATATTGGGAACGGAATATTGGTTCAGTATCGCTGCAAAATCAGAAAATGGGAAATT
>JAHDBO010000393.1 GCA_020630355.1 Saprospiraceae bacterium | reverse complement strand
TCTTTCAATTCTTTAGCCATTTCGTAGTACTCGTAAGCTTCTCCCATTTCAGATTTCATCAGTGCTTGCTGGATAGAAGCCTTATCTTTTCCTTGGAGTTCGTCCAAGAACTGCTGTAATGGCTCTTTGATTTTTGGATATTGCGCCAAGCGATACGATTCCAGCCCCGCTTTGTCCGCAGCAATCTCTATAGCCGTATCCAAGCCACCTAATACATCTACCAAACCAATTTCTTTTCCTTTTGTACCTGTCCATACACGTCCTTGTGCAATCGCATGGACTTCATCTCTGCTCATATCACGACCATCTGCAACCCGCTTTAAGAATGTTTCATAAATTTCATTGGTGGATTGCTGCAAAATTTTTCCTTCTTCCTCCGAAATATCCCTAAAAAGACCAATTCCTATTGAATGCCGTGTTGTTTTGACAGTATCGAAAGTGACGCCAACTTTGTTTTTCATTGTCTTTTCTAAAGAAGGAATCATACTGAATACGCCAATGGAACCAGTAATCGTATTCGGCTCAGCCACGATGGTGTCTGCCATACAAGCGATATAATATCCACCAGAAGCCGCATAGTCTCCCATAGATACAATCACTGGTTTACCCTCTTCTTTTGCCAACAGCAACTCTCTCCACATGATTTCAGAAGCTAAAGCAGAACCACCTCCCGAATTAACTCTTAAAACAATCGCTTTTACTTTGTCGTCGTTGCGTAGTTTTCGGATGAGCTTACCGTACTTATCGCCACCGATGCTACCGCTTGCACCCATACCATCTACTATTGTCCCTTCAGCTATAACCACAGCAATCTTATCCTTTGATTTGTAGTTTTTCTTTAACTTTTTAGAATACTTAGCGATGCTAATGGTTGGTATTTTATCATCCTCGTCTAGCCCCGTTTTGTTTCTCAAAACATCCAGAACCTCGTCCTTATAAGCCAACTTATCCACAAGCCCTAAACGAATCGCATCCTCCGCATTTTTAGACTCATAATTATTAGCAATAGAACGCAATTTTGCAGGTGTCGTATTTCTGCTTTTAGCAACATCTTCCAAATAAATATTGTACAATCCTTCCAAGTATTCTTTCACTTGAAGCCTATTTTGTTCGCTCATTTTTTCCAATCGGAAAGGCTCTGTAGCACTCTTGAACTGACCAGCATAATAAATTTGCATTTTTACCTCTAGTCGATCCAACATATTTTTGAAAAATGGAATTTCCGCTCCAAATCCTCTGAAATCAACACCTCCCATCGGGTTCATCAAGATGGAGTCAGCCACTGATGCCATGTAGTACGTCCCTTGTGTATAATACTTGGCATTAGCAATAATGAATTTGCCACTTTCTTTAAAATCAACTAAGGCGTCTCTGACCACAGAAGCAGTCGCCTGTCCCATTGCGATTCCTTCCAAATCCAATAAAATCCCCTTGATGTTATCGTCCTCTTTTGCTTGCTCTATTGATTTTGTAATATCATGCAAACCTACTACACCATCCGTATCAAAGGCAAAGCCATTTTGGGCAACATTATTGGTCAATTCAGGAACCGCTTTATTGAAAGTCAACCGCAATACTGAATTGGCTTTCACTTTCACCTCTTCACCACTCCCAAACGAACTCGCCATCCCACCGATGACCGCACTAAAAATAAAGAAACCAGCAATGGATGCTAGTAATACGCCTAAACAAGAGGCAAACACAAACTTGAAAAAATCACTCATTTTCTA
>JAHDBO010000047.1 GCA_020630355.1 Saprospiraceae bacterium | reverse complement strand
ATCACCAGCTGATTTGTATTGGATTTTATTCTAAAAAACAGATTTTAGCAATTAGTCTTTAGATATTAGATTGAAAATCAAAACTTTATAGCCTACTGTTTTTACCAAAATCGAAAATAGAATATTGTCTATTGTTTTTAAAAAAACTTGAAAAAAATCGACTCCATTAAACCTTGCTTGATTACGGGTGTCCAATAAAGCGAATGAATCAAAAAAAACAATGTGATGAATAACAAGAGAACCATAACTTATAGTGTCTTCCTTCTGATTGTATTAGGTATTTTGTCTTGTAAAAAAGATGAAGCGCCTGACCTAGGTCAAGAAAACATCTTAAACCTCCCTAATACGCCATTTGATTATTCAAGCTTGACCCTACCCAGTCACTTCACTACAAATGTGCCAGGGCAACCACTACCTACCTCTATCCAAGGTACAGATAATACACCTTCAGATAATAATATCACAGATGATGGCGCCACGCTTGGACGAGTATTGTTTTATGACAAAAAACTAAGTGCTAATGGAACTATCGCCTGTGCATCTTGTCATAAGCAAGATAAAGGTTTCTCTGATGATGCCATTTTAAGTATTGGATTCAACGGAGGGCTAACTGGACGGCATTCAATGACCTTAATCAATGCTAGATTTTATCAAAGAGGCCGCTTTTTTTGGGACGAGAGAGCCAGTACCCTCGAAGAACAGGTACTCATGCCCTTTCAAGACCCCGTCGAAATGGGGATGACTTTAGAACAAGTCGTGAGTACCGTCCAGGCCCAATCATACTACCCTGAGTTATTTGAAAAAGCATTTGGGTCTGCTGAAATAAATTCGGATAAGATTGCTAGGGCTTTGGCCCAGTTTGTTCGTAGTATAGTAAGCTACTCAAGCAAATATGATGAAGGTAGAAGTTCTGCACCCTCTCCAGGTGCAAATTTCTCTAATTTTACAGCCGAAGAAAACCTTGGAAAAAATATTTTCTTTCAAACGATCCCCAATGGAGGTGGCGCTTGTTTTGGTTGTCATACTACTGAAGCCTTTATCAGTGCCAATCCTGGACCTCAAAATAACGGACTTGATCTCTCTTCTACTGATGACTTAGGTGCAGGGGCTGTGTTCAACAACCCTATTTTTACTGGCCGATTTAAAACGACAAGTCTTCGCAACATAGAGCTGACCGCCCCTTATATGCATGATGGAAGATTCAGTACACTAGAAGAAGTCGTGGAACATTACAATTCAGGCATTCAAAATCATCCCACTTTGTCACCTGCATTAATTGACGGAGATGGCAACCCCATTCGTTTAAACTTTACGGATGAAGAAAAAAATGCTTTGGTCGCCTTCCTTAAAACGCTTACAGACAATAGTTTAGAAACCGAAGAAAAATGGAGTAGCCCTTTTGAATAAACGGCTGGCTTCAACAAATAAAAATCAAACCGCATAATCATTAGATTTTATTCTAAAATCAGATATTAGTAATTAGTCTTTAGATATTAGATTGAAAATCATTCTTTTATAACCTACTGTTTTTACCAAAATCGAAAATAGAATAATGTCTATTAGACTTAATTCTGAATGAAAAATTTTGTGCCAAGGGCATCCCTTTTGGGGAATTTTGTTCCAAAGGAATCCCTTGGGAAATGACCCAGAACTATTGAAATTGCTAGGTTTCATAAACCTGCTTGCTCAGGCAGGCTCGCCATACAAAATCATTTAGAATAATCACTATTATCTAATCGGATAATTTCGCCCGCTAGTTTTCTAGCTTCGTGGTGGGCATCGTTCCACCATTTTTTTGCGGAAGCGGTATAAACCCGATAGCCTACTTGTTCAAGATGCCGAAGCACTTGTGCCTCCCATTCTACAGTTGGGATTGAGATACCAGAGGGGATTTTATCTGTTAAGATAATCGCTTTGGGCTGTATTTCATGAAGTGGTTCGACTACAATAGAACCAGGCAAAAAAAGATTAAAAGGGTGATGTACTTTTAGCCTACCTTTTTCAAAATAAGCAATCAAACTAGTATAGACCTCATTGGAAAAGGGAGCCAGATCGAGTACGTCCATTTGTTCTATTCCTGCCGTTTCGAGAGGTTTGGCTTTCGCCAAAATCCTATTGAAAGGATGTTCATTCTCTATGGATATATCCTTGTCAGCAAAAAGATGTAAACCATTCCGAACGCTTTCTAGAATTTCGTAACAAAAATCCGTTCCAATATCTTCAGGCGATGCCACCACACTTAGCATCACTTCATCGTATCGACGGCAAGCCTGCTCTCCTTGCGCCCAAATCCCAAGTCCTTCCCTAAATAAACTCTTGACAATAGGGTTATCTGCTTCTTTTTCTCTCAGCAGTAGCTGGTGCAACTTTACCGCTTGCGCTGTTGTCGTACAAGCAATTCCTATCATTGGATACCGACCAACTTCATTTGGCGATATTTGGTTTAAATGGTGTAGTATAGCTTCTACCTCTTTTTGATTGGTCTGTGTAAGGGGATTAAAATTACCGTCACAAGGGTAATATCGTATCCCAATAGGTTCACCTTTCAATGAAGGTAGTTTCAGCAGCTGATTGTCGTAAAAAAGTTCATTTTTAATATCAAATAAAACTTCGTTTTGGGCACTTTGGACCCGAAGGGCTATTTGAGCACTTTGTTCTTGGATCTTATTGAGCATCCTGTGCTGGATGGCTATGCTCCGCTTTCCTAGTCCATAACAAGTAGAGGCAAAGACTTCATCTAGGTTATCCGATTCGAGCGTGATGACTAAATCAAACACAGCGCTTTCTGATTGCTGATTGAGTACACTCGCCTGTCTTTCTGTTACAAACAACACCGGCAAAAAAGTACTAACTAGAGGTAGCCCTTTCTGTAATAAATAATCAACGTTCCAAAATTCTAATGGGTTGGACTTATCAAAACAGTCCTTTATAAAAGCTTCTTCATAGTTATTGTTTTTCAGAATATCAGTTTGCAAAAGATGCCAAAGCCATTCAATCTGCCTGACCATCTGTGATTTCACTTGCATCAAATCAGTTAGATAAGAATCAGTAAGTACTTCTGTTTTACCTTCGACTGCTACCATTTTTGCCGAAAGGCACTGGTGCAAATACCAACTTTCAAAGGCAGCCAACCAATTCCTAGGCTTGACTCTTACAAGTGCTTTTACAATTTTTTTAGATAAGTCAGGCATCGCCAGCCAGTTCTGCTGCCAGGGATAAAATTCCTTAAAATCCCGCAATCCCAGTTCTGTACTTTCTAGCTGTTCGATGATGCTCTCTATATGCTGCTGGCGGGTGGAAAGTGTATGTTGGCTGCTTTTTTGCCATTCTTCCAATAGTTGTGCTTGATTAAGCTCCTCCACAAAAATATCGTGGTCAAATTCCAAGGAATTAATCTGGTCTTCATAATCCAATTCCATGTTGACTGTTTGGACATTCAACCTCGAGCGTTCTACATCGACAATGGCGGGTATCCGATTTCTCCAATCGAGTAATTTTTCCTCATAATCCTCAACAGTAGTCATTAAACGGTTGACCATCGCATCAGTATGCCTCGGAAATTGATATTCAAAATAGGGTCTTGCCTGATAGGCTTGAACCAAATTTTTATATAATTGCGCTAGCTGAAGCCTAGTATTTTGGATGGTTTTATACCTTTTGGAAAAAGTACCATAAAAGCTCAAACGGGTATTGCCAGAGCTTTCAAAATCTTCGCCATATCTTCCTTTCGACTCAAATACAAAATCCTTAATTTCCTTGATTTGCGCCTGCATTGAATCATAATGAGCATAATAATTGCGCTTCAAAGCCTCATTATAAGCAGCTTGTTTGGTGATATAGGTATGTAGTAATTCTTCTCCTCTATCCTTAAATGTCGCTATTAAAAACGCTACATGACCGAGAGCATCTTCTTCGTTTTCAATCTCAAATATGGAAGTGTGCAATTTCCTGAGCGGATGCCTCAATGTCCCTACTCCATCAAATAAGGCTTCGCTGGATTCTACATCTTTTTTTATTTGCTGATACTCTTCCTGTGTAAATTCAAAAGCCCGACTACTCAATTGTGCATTGAGCAGCTCCCGACCACAAATCTTATTAGCAGAAACATAACGCCCTACAATATCCGTAAAGGAATATTTACCCAGAAATGTTTGCTGCTTCAACTTTTGTGCTTGCAGCAAATCATCATATTTACGTTGGTATTTTTCGAGTTCGTGTTCAAAATTTTCTTTAGAAAAGGGGATTGTTTTTTGTAAAGATTGATGTCTTTGTCGGAGCAATGCCACTAAAGGCTGAAAATCACTATTCTCATTTTTCAATAAGAATGTAAAACTGCCGAGCCCTAGCTCCAATAGTTTCTTCTGCACCTGAAAAAGGGGCAGCGTATTCTTGGCAATAACAACAGCGCGCTTACCATTCGATAGGGCATTGCTCAATAGGTTGACTACCGTAAGCAATTTATCATAGCTGCGACATCCTGCTAGTATTTGGTTTCTTGTTGTTTCAATTTTTGACAATAAATAGGCAGAGTCAGGATTCGCGGGCATCAGACCGATTTGATGTTTTAACGAATACCTATTATCGGTTTTTGGAAGACTATTTTTATGATATTTTAACCAGTTTCCTTGTTGGGGAATCCGTTTATCGAAGAAAGCTAAAAATCCCTTTGGCATCAAATGTAGCCCATTGGGCAAATTCATCTCTTCTTTAGGAGATAGCAATGCCTCAACAGGCTTAGAAAAGAGTTTCCCCACTGGCCCGTCAGAATGAAGTCCGATATTCTCCAATTCTTCCAATATTTCAAACTTTTCAAGCCCTTTTAAGTCGTCTAACTCATATTCTTCCTCTAGATATTCTGCTAAAAATGGATTGATCTGAAAATGCTCTAGAGTTTGTAAATACCAGTTGTCCTCCAAATGAATGAGTTCTACCGGTAGTATAAATAAAGGGGCCCGGAACAATACTAAGCCTGATTTAGGGCTTTTATATATCATCATCCCATAGCCCAGACCCAATGGCTTTACGCCCTGCGTGAAAAAAGTATTTTGTTGTTTGAAATGTAGTGGCCAAAGCTCGCTCTGCTTCCCATTTCCGATTGCAATCTTTTTCGTTTTCCTTGTGAAAAAATTGAATGTATGTTCTTGTTGTATCAGGGTATATAGGTCGACAATATCAGGGGTCGCAGTATCGGCGTTCCAGTAAACAGAGTTCCGTTTACTTTCCCTAACAACTCTATTGGTGTCTGCCAATGAAAAATCAGTATGTTCTATGCCCAGTTTTTGGTAGATATCCATTCTTAAAGCCCTAACATGAATAGTTGGATATATTTATTTTTCAGGTTGCTTGAAGATATAATTATTGTATTAAATATCATTAGTTTTGCAGATAATATTTTCAGTAACTGATTTACGATTTTAGATGCTACAAAGTCGAACTTTTGCAGGGATTGCAATCTTTCTTTTTATGATCAATCTCCTCGTCATGAACGATGTGGTGGCTTATTGGTCGCCAATCGAGCTTGATATTTTGACCAAAAACGGAAAAACGTCCCCCTTGGTCAATGCGATAGTTTCCATCAGTGAAAGCAATGAATTTACGGTGAGACTGCTCAGTGGTCTTTTCATTATAGGTGGTTTAGCAGCACTTTTCTACTATGGTAAGGCGCTTTTTGGCAGACAGGATATGATAGTCGCTTGTGTTTTCACCACATCCTCCCTTCTATTGCCCCAACTAGGTAAAACCCTTTCGGGCGATGCGGTCTTATTTTTTTGTCAAGCTGTGATTTTCATAAGCAACATTCTATATGTCAAGCGTCCAAAAAAGGTTTGGTTATTGGTATATAACATTTCTTTTTTTGTGGCATTGATGCTTCATTTTGTACCCGCCTTGCTTTTCGCCTCAGTACTGTGGTTTTTCCTGTATTCAAAGCATCCCCAAGGAAAAAGAAGCGTATCGCTCCTGCCTTGGGCAAGTCCACTGCTCGCAGCAGCTATCCTCTTTGGTTTTAACCTTCCATTCTTTCCCAGTGGTTACTGGCTGGATTTTTCGGTGCTTCCTTTCGGAAAATACCTTCTTCTCATCACCTTAGGAATTGTGCCGTTTATACCCTTTGCCCTTGCAGGTTTAAAACATAATTTTCTAAAATTCAGAAAAAAAGAAGAATTATCTATCATCCTCCTTGCTTTGTTGATGGCTTCCTTTGTCGCTTACTCCTTGATGTTTCAGTTTGTAATGGCGCTCATGGCAGCCAAGCAAATCAAAGACTACGAAAAACCTTACTACAATCATGAAAAAACCGTAAAACTCATCTCTGTCCTACTATTGATAGGTTCGTTTTTCGCCTTAGCGGCCATGATGATTTATGCCTTTGAGTACCTACGGGAACCAGGATTCAGGGCTGCCATTTTGCTTGCAGCGGTTTTTTGGGTGTTCAATTTTATTGCTGTCATTGGAGTCTATGCAAAAAAGGTGTCTTATGCTTTTGGCGGAATGGTTATGAGCGGCCTGCTCTTTACTTTTTTCGCTTGGACACAGCTCATTCCGATATATGAATCCAAAGCTGCGGTAGCCAAACAGATAATCTATAAAGTCCAAAAGGAACAAGGAACAAAAATAGCTGTTGAAGAGGATACTCGCAGCGACGCTTTAACTTATTACGCCCAACAGAACAACATCGATTTAGTAACAACTGACCTTGTGGATTCTACCGATACAGAAACTATTTTCATTGGTCTAACTAAAGACAAAACCATTATCGCAAACGTAAAAGCCTGGCATACGGTAGGTGTTGACACAAGTTATTATTTATCCAGAAACACAAGGCCTCAATAATGGGTGTTCCAACAAAATACCTCATCGTTGTCGCTGGCCCTACTGCTTCTGGTAAAACAAGTACCGCCATCCAGTTAGCACAGTATTTTGATACCGAAATCATCTCGGCAGACAGCAGACAGTTTTATAGGGAGATGAGCATCGGTACTGCTAAGCAAAGGCCAGAAGAGCTGTCCGCTGCCCCTCATCACTTTGTCAATCATTTGAGCATTTTCGATGCGCCGTATTCTGTTGGCGATTTTGAGCGGGAAGCCATCCAGCTTCTGAATCATCAATTCCAAACAAAAGACAGCATGATTGTCTGTGGTGGTTCCGGCTTATTCATAAAAGCCATTACAGATGGTTTGGACGATTTTCCTGATGTGCCCGAGGCGATTAGAACCCGTCTCGAAACACAATTCCAAGAACAAGGAATCGAATTCCTTCAGGCGCGACTCCAAGCTAAAGACCCTGCTTATTTCACGAAAGTGGACCAACTAAACCCTAGAAGACTGATAAGAGCCTTGGAAGTTATCGAAACTTCTGGACAAACGTATTCCTCTTTTTTAGGAAAGAAGAAAGCTTCAAGGAATTTCAAAACCATTTTTGTACAATTGGATT
This sequence comes from Saprospiraceae bacterium, assembly GCA_020630355.1. Lineage (GTDB taxonomy): Bacteria > Bacteroidota > Bacteroidia > Chitinophagales > Saprospiraceae > JAHDBJ01. The sequence continues at coordinate 3,494 of JAHDBO010000047.1, read as the reverse complement.
GGCAACGCGAAGAATTGTATGCTAGAATCAATCAAAGAGTAGATTTGATGTTTGAGGCGGGATTACTGGAAGAGGCTAAATCTTTGTTTCAGCATCGACACATTAATGCCTTAAACACGGTTGGTTACCAAGAATTATTTGATTTTTTCGATGGTAAAACAGACTTGGCAACCGCAAAGTCCCTCATTAAAAGGAACTCTAGGCGATATGCAAAAAGACAATTGACTTGGCTGAGAAAAGTAGAGGATAAAATAGTTTTTCATCCAAGCAAAATACAAGACATTCTATTGAAAATAGACTCCATTATCAACTAATAGTTCATATTCCAGCATCAAAAACCGTGACCGATTTTAAAAATCATGTCTCTATAAAAACATGAAAAAACGCATCTCTATTATTGAAGTGTTTACTTGTGATAGAAGAATGCAACAAGCAGCGTCGTGAATCTGACAGAAGCGAAAATATATTCGGACAACGAAATAATTGATTTAATTCTGAATAAAGGTAAAAAGCAACTCTTTGAATTGCTCTATGACCGTTATTCTGAGAAGGTGTACCATAAATGTATTTTGATTACAAAAGACAAGGAAATCTCGAAGGATTTAACGCATGATATTTTCATCAAGATATTTCTGAATCTATCTAAATACAAAGGTACCTCCCCTTTTTCTCTCTGGGTACATTCTATAAGTTACAATCATTGTATTGATTTCTTAAAGAAGAAAAAAAGACTGCACCTTGAACAATATGAAGATTTCAAACACGATGAAATCTCTGAATTGCTTGATGAAAAGCAAGAGAAGATATTAAAAGAAATGCAACTGACCGAGCTGGAAAATGCTTTTGACCAACTAAAGGAGGAAGACAGAATCATCCTTTTGATGCGGTACAAGGACAATATCTCGGTCAAAGACATTGCTGAAAGTCTGGGCTTTGGTCTGAGTGCCTTAAAAATGCGCCTAAAACGTGCCAGGGGGAAATTAGCGGATATGATTGGTGATATTAGAAATGATTAAAGCGTTGGTCTAAATTTTAATTGGTTTTTGACGGCAGATAAATGGAAGATTTATTTAAAAAATTGAATCCTACGGACCAAGTTCCCGATGACCTAAAGAAAGAATTGATTTCTTCTTTGGACAACCTGACTTTGTTTGCCGATATTGTGGACTTGTTCACCGCAAAAGCGATTGAATCAAAAACTACTTTCTTAGACTTAGCTACACCTCAAAAAGAGGTGTTGTCGAATGATGAAGACGATGGTCAAAAGAAGTGACCGATATATAATATTTAGTCTCTATACAAATTTGTACATTTAAGGATGGAATCACTATCAAATTGGACAGAAGTATTGTTGGAATCCGTACAGTCTTTTGGTCAGCGGTTTATGGGAGCGATGCCTTCTATTTTAGGTGGCCTTTTCATTTTAATATTTGGATGGCTATTGGCAAAGGCATTGTCTAGGCTAGCCACCACCTTACTTCAATCCTTGAAGTTCAATGACCTTGCCGAAAAAGTAGGCGCCAGCGAAATGCTAGAAAAGGCAAATACCAAATTGGATGCAAGCCAACTGGTAGGTCGTTTTGTGTACTGGTTGGTTATGCTACTCGTATTGATAACCGTTTCAGAAACGATGGGTTGGCATGCCGTTTCCGAAGAAATCTCTAAGTTGATTTCTTATCTGCCTACTCTATTCTCGGCTGTATTGTTCTTTATCATCGGGGTGTATATCGCCTCTTTTGCAAGGGATTTCATCAAGAGTGCTACTAGCTCGCTAGGAATAGGCGCAGGCAAAGCCTTGAGCGCCATTGTGTTTTATTTGTTGGTAACTATTGTTTCTTTGACTTCGCTAGACCAAGCGGGTATTGATACTAGTATTATCACTTCCAATTTGCTGATAATCATTGGTTCTCTACTAGCAGCTTTTGCGATTTCTTATGGTTTTGCTTCTAGGGATATTCTATCCAATATCTTAGCGAGCTTGTTCAGTAAAAGAACTTTTAAAATCGGACAAATCATAGAAGTCAATGGTATTAAAGGAGAAATTATAGAGATGAGCAGTATCTCCGTCACCTTATTGCAAGGTAAGGACCGTGTGGTTATCCCTACCCAAACTCTGATTAAAAATAATGTAAAAATAATAGGCTGAGATAGCACTGGTCAAAAAACAACTTCCCGATTTTTTGACGGTTTCTTCTCCAGCATAAGAATTTAGGTTCTTGACGTTTTTATACTTCATTTAGAGACTGCCAAATATCCCTGTGGATATTTGGCTTCTCTTTTTTTGATTTTTTTTTATAAAAAGTGACTTCTATATGTAATGCCTGTCTTAATGATAGAGCTTAAAAATTTTGTTTTTCATTTGGTTTTTTGGGGTTAAACGCTGCTGTCGGTGCTATCGGCAGCAGTTTTTTTTATCCTTATTTTATAAAAATGAATAAATTATTTTCTGACGATTTCTAAAGCAGTATTTTCGCCTTTAAACTATTTAAGATGAAAAACTTGCTTCTCCTCATTTACTTACTTCCTCTAGGACTTCTCGCACAGCTCCCCTCCACGGATGTCTATCTTTTTGATATTAGCAAAAATAGTCAGGGGCAGTATACCTTTCTAAACCCCAAATTCCTCAACGCCGATAATATGGGTGGATATAATAACCAACCTAATTTTGTAGCTAAGGAAATCTACCTAACCGCAAGAACCATCGAAGACACCTTACAAACAGATATTTTTGCTTTGGATGTCAATAACTATCTCAAATCGAGGGTTACCGAAACCAGACAAAGTGAATATTCTCCAAGCCCAATGCCAGATGGCAAACATTTCTCTGTCATTCGAGTAGAAGATGATGGCAGGCAATTGCTTTGGAAATATCCAATAGATAGGAGTAGTTTGGGAGAAGCCATTTTCACCAACATCACCAATGTAGGGTATCACTTTTGGTTAAATGATTATACGGTAGCTATGTTTCTAGTGGGAGAAAATGGTCAACCCCACAAATTAGTGTTAGGAGACACTAAAACCAATACCACTAAGTTCATCATTACGAGTATAGGTCGGGGATTTCAAAAGTTACCCAATGGCAATCTTGCCTTCGTTTACAAACGATTTGACAATCGTTGGAGTATTCGAGAGCTTAATCGGGTCAATTTTAGAACCAGGGACCTTGTTTTGACAAAAGCTAACTCAGAAGATTTTGTTATTCTCAAAGACGGTACCATACTCATGGGACAAGAAAACAAACTTTATAAGTACAATCTCAATTTTGATACCTACTGGGTCGAGGTAGCAGATTTTGCCAAATATGGCATCTACGATATTACCCGCCTTGCCGTCAAAGACAATAAATTGGTACTGGTTTCTGTAAATTAAATAAAGGTCTAGATGGGTTTAAGTTGGTATAATTAGGTATAAAATGGATAAGTCTCGATAATATTACTGAACCCATACAAACCCATATAAACCCATATAAACCCATATACAACCAACTTTACACC
>JAHDBO010000392.1 GCA_020630355.1 Saprospiraceae bacterium | reverse complement strand
ATAGAGTTTTCTCGCCCTGAAAGTGCTTTTGAAAATATATCTAGCTGCATTCATGCAGGCGTCCCGATTGTGTCTGGAACGACGGGCTGGTTGGATAGGATGGGGGCAGTAAAAGAACTATGTACTGAAAAAGAAGGGACTTTTTTCTATGCCTCCAATTATAGCGTAGGGGTCAATATTTTTTTTGAAATCAATCGTCAACTGGCTAAAATCATGGAGCAGTACGCCAGCTACGATATCCGTATGGAGGAAATCCACCATACGCAAAAACTGGATGCGCCTAGCGGAACCGCCATTACACTGGCAGAGGGGATTCTAGAAAATGTCCAACGCAAAGAGCAGTGGGTCAATGAATTTTCGGGGCAAGCCGAAGATTTAAGCATTATCTCAAAAAGGGTGGACAGTGTGCCAGGGACGCACGTCATACAGTATCTTTCCGAGATTGATGAAATAGAAATCAAGCACACGGCACATTCTAGGGATGGCTTTGCGAAAGGGGCTGTTTTGGCAGCGGCGTTTATCCTAGGAAAAAAAGGGGTGTTCGGAATGAAGGATATGCTAGGCTTGGGGTAAGAAGTTTTAGTAGTATTGGAGTTTCAGTAGTGCCGTAGTTTTAGTAGTTTCAGTAGACGGGAAGGTACTTCGTGTTTGAACTTGAGTTTGACACTTGCACTTGATACTTTTTTACAATAAATCATTCAAAACAAAACAAATGAAAACCATCAAGAAAATCTTAAAGTGGCTTGGACTGTTTTTACTACTGTTCTTGCTTTATGTGGTCGGCTCGATTGTATACGGTACGGTTACCGAGTACCAGCCAGAAGATGTCATCGCTCTGGATATTGAGCAGAGCAATGCGAACACCGTTATCAAGGATAGCGTCTTGACGGCTGCCTTGTGGAACGTGGGTTATGGTGGACTAGGGGCAGAGTCCAATTTCTTCCTAGACAATGGTGGTTTCTTCCGCTCGAATGGCGATATGGTGCGTGCGACGGAAGAGATGGTCAATAAAAATATTGACGGTGCCCTATCTTTTTTGACGGCGCATGATTCGGTTGATTTCTTATTACTACAAGAAGTGGATGCCAATTCTAAGCGTAGTTATTACATCAATCAATACGAGAAATACCAAGAAAAATTACCTGGTCATAGTTCGACCTTTGCTTTGAATTTTAATGTGAAACGAGTTCCGATTCCAATGCTAGAGCCTTGGAATGTTATCGGAAAAACCTACAGCGGACTAGGGACTTTTTCTAAGTATACGCCAAAGGAAGCGGAGCGTTTTCAATTGCCAGGCGAATACGGTTGGCCAGATAAAATTTTCCACTTGGATAGATGTGCGGCGGTACACCGCATCCCACACGAGAATGGCAAAGAAGTGCTCATTGTCAACACGCATAACTCGGCTTATGATAAGGGGGGCGTCCTGAAAAAACAACAGATGGCGTTTTTGAATAAATTCTTCCAAGAGGAATATGCGAAAGGCAATTATTTGATTATTGGTGGCGATTGGAATCAATGTCCTCCAGGTTTTGCTTTCGACACTTTCGCTAAGTCGGAAGAAAATGCGATTGGCTACTCTCAAATCAATATTGCCGAAGATTTCTTACCCGAAGGTTGGCAGTGGGTCTACGATGCGTCTGTACCAACCAATCGGAAGTTGAATTTCCCTTATGACAAAGAAAAATCTTTCACCACTTTGATTGATTTCTTCTTGGTTTCCCCAAATGTAGAGGTCTTAGAAACCAAAGG